>JBBQPD010000014.1:0-19494 GCA_038331535.1 Gemmatales bacterium
GTGCCAGAGCATATGAAATACTTTGGGGATGAACTTTACGTCGGTCGGCACAAGTACAAAGACTCACCTGAGTACAAACGAGCCAGAGAAGTCCAAAAAGCCCAAGAGAATAAAAAAGAGGAAAAAACAAAGGGGACGGAAAACAAAGAGGACAGGCACGATTGATAATCTCACAAAATTGATTGTCCCACTGTTCTTCATCTTTCATCTCTCGACAGTTTTTCGGAAGAGAAAAGGGGACATCGTAGATTTTTTTGGGCGATAATCTACGATGTCCCCTTTTCTCTTCCGATTAAACAGAACACACAAAACAGCAATCTGCAAACGCTGCAGGCGAACTTGACGGCGGCGGCGACCAAAGTCATCGGCCATATTCAGGACAATGCGTGTCAGGTTCTAAACGCGGGCTGTTTTGCCGCTGGAACGAAACTATGGACGCCGCTGGGCTGGCGCACGGTGGAGGAGATCCTTGAAGGCGAATGGGTGTTCGCGCGCAACGAACTGGACCCGAACGGCCGCATCGAGGCGAAGCTGGTCGAGAAGAAGTTCGAGCGGACCGGCAGCATACTGGACATGTGCCTTCCGGGCGGTAGAAAGATTCGTACCACGCCGGAGCATCCGTTCCATGAGTACCACAAGGGCTGGACGGCGGCAGGGGCACTGGCAGCGGGCGACGTGATCCGCACGGACGATGGTTGGGTACAGGTCAAGGAGGTGATCGATACCGGTATCTACGAAAAGGTGTACAATGTGCGTGTGGCGGATTACCACACGTATTTCGTCGGCGGCGAGGACTGGGGGTTTGCGGTCTGGGCGCATAATGATTACAACCGCCTTGCTGACGTACTCGCAAACGCGCCAGAGTTGGCGAACAGCACCAATGCTATTTTACTGAGTATCGCGAAACGAATGCCCCAGGCGCAGTCCGCGCGCTACCTGTCTCAAGCTGACTTCACCAGATTACTTGAAACGAAGCTCTATAACCAGAATCTGCTCAAGCAGACCAGTCACCTCTCAGACGAGACATCCCAGGCGGCCAAGGCAGCAGCAGAGATCCACGGCAACACAGGCCGCACACCGACGATCCTAATTAATCCATCCGCGCCAAATCCCTATACAGCGGGGACGATCGCTGCTACCCAATGGGACGAAATCACAGCGTTTAGTAACAGCAATCCCACCGTTCAGGCGTTGCGCTTCCGCTTACAACTTCCCGGCCAGCCGAAAGGCGGTCGTTACCTGGGACTGCCGTATGAGTTGTTGCGGGCGCAGTATTACGCAAGTCAAGGGCAACTGGTGGAAGTGGAGCAACCGACTCATACTCCTGCCGGCGCTGTGAACGGCGAATGCGATCTGTTGCTTAGCGGTAATCGACTGATCGACACGAAGGCGTGGAGTTGGGGCATGTGGAGTGCGGCGTCGATAGGTAAACAGCGAGGCATGATCGCGGGCCTTGATAACGAGGTCCGGAAATACCTTGGGGATCCGGCAGGGTATACTCTTCGGATCGAGTTTCGCTACCGTATCCCGCCTGATGTTTTGTCCGCATTGAATATGTTGGCTGCGCTCCCGGCATATCAGGGCCGACTGACATGGGCGGCAAACCAGATCTGAGGTGGGGCCAATCTATGGTAGAGCGAACGACGACCCTTTCGGATCTTGGGTTCGATCTACATTTCTGTAGAACCATCCCGTACTCGCAGGGGATCCAAAAGGCGATAGAGATCCTCCAAGGCCGAGAGGCGGTCTTCCTCGAGCAGCACGTGTATGGCCCGCCGATCACTGATCCAGCTAACTTTCTAAAAAAAAGACGAGCCGCTCTCAAGGCGCTGCTCGTGGAGTACCCCGAGTCGGCTGACTTTGGAGATTCCGAAGCAGACGGGAGCATCCTCTCGGGACTCGTCCTCCAGCACCGCCTGCTAGTGCCTGATGTGTCGACCCTCACGGCCATCCGCCAAGGCGGGCTACCTCGGAGCGAAAACGCCTTCGGGTGGTTCGGATTTTTCGCAGATAACCAAACGATTCATGTTAGCCAGGATGCCGATGCGACGAATGATTTGGGCGTGGAGGTGGACCCAGTGGCGACCGGATTATTAGCCCTGGCCTTACACTTTTACCCCAGCCTCCGCCCTGGCTACGGCTGGGTAGACGAGTTCGGCTTAAACTTGCCGGAAGGCAAGACTTTAGCTGCACATCGCCCGCGATTTCTCTATTGGTCGAACTTTTTTGGCCCCGAATACGTGAAGGCGGTCGGACGAGACTTCTTGAAGGGTGCCCCAGGCTGGAGTAGCGTGGATCTGGAGGACGGAGGGATTCTGCACGTGGCCACGGAGAGCTACCAATCTTGGTGGGAGAATGACCAACCCAAACTATTGGCCTACTTCCGGCAAAAGTTTCCTAAGATCGAGATCTATCGGGCCCAGCCGAGCCTGTAGGAAAATCAAAGAAGGAAGAGAAAAGGGGACATCGTAGAAAAGAAAAGGGGACATCGTAGATTTTTGGGCGATAATCTACGATGTCCCCTTTTCTCTTCAAATAATGCATATGTGATTGACTTCGGGCGTAGGATTGGATATCAGAGCGGGCTTCCCTCGCTGCCGAATGCTGGTTCAAGTTGCAATTATTTGCGCCTAGTACTGCGGCCTAATACGGGTCATCCTGGCTCAGATCAAGTGATCACTGCTTTCCCCTAAGTGCTTCCTCACCCATGAGGTTATCGCGAGAAATCGGATGCTATCAGCCGAACATTGTTGAGGAGTCTTGTTCCGCTAACAGCATCGAGTGGTTCGCATATTAGTCCTAAGGAGTGCATATGTTCATTATGCCCATTATCTGTCCAGTCTGCTGCGCTGGAGAGATCGGATTCGTGATTTCTCAAGACAAGGAGGGGGTTGTCTGTGTGATGTGCCTGGAATGCGACGCTGCTTGGGCATCCCCGAATCTAGTGTCTGAAGGAACGCCGGAGTTTCCCCAACCGCCGGATTTTTTGATCGAATCGATCGACTGTTCAATTCGTCAACCAGATCGAGCTCGCTGGGCTACGAAGGATGAGATTGCTGGACGCGGATGGCGAATGTATGTAGGGCAGGAGTATCAACCCCGGTCTACCAGGGCCGACTGACATGGGCGGCAAACCAGATCTGAGGTGGGGCCAATCTATGGTAGAGCGAACGACGTCCCTTTCGGATCTTGGGTTCGATCTACATTTCTGTAGAACCATCCCGTACTCGCAGGGGATCCAAAAGGCGATAGAGATCCTCCAAGACCGAGAGGCGGTCTTCCTCGAGCAGCACGTGTATGGCCCGCAACCCGAAAAGGCGACATCACA
The DNA here is from genome assembly GCA_038331535.1 of Gemmatales bacterium. Taxonomy (GTDB): domain Bacteria; phylum Planctomycetota; class Planctomycetia; order Gemmatales; family Gemmataceae; genus JBBQPD01. The sequence goes on from JBBQPD010000014.1 coordinate 3,329, forward strand.
GAATCTCAAGGCCGAGTCGCGAACATGGGACATTCGCATTTGCGTTCGGGGATGGTGGCGGGTGGTGCGCCATCCCTTTCGGCTCCGCTGCCAGCAACCATCAGGGCGTATCAAGAATCTCCTGCCAGCTCGCGGCTTTCACAGCACGCCGAACCATGCGCATGAGGCGGTCCACGTCCGTGATGTTGCTGAGTTGCTCTTGGATCGATTCGTCCGGCATCCCCAGCCGTTCTTCGCCAACGGCCAGAACACTCTCGCGTGTAGCGTGCTCTTGTCCTTCGTCAAAAAGGCGAGATAGTATCAGAGTCATGCAGGCTCTCCTGTCGCGCCGTAGCCGCAACCCTATCAACAAGTAGGCATCGGTCAACGGCTTCCCGGCGCGATCCACAGTTACGGCGTATCAAGAATCTCTTGCCAACTGGCAGCTTTGACAGCCCGCCGATGCATGCGCTTGAGGCGGTCCAAGTGCGTGACGTTGCCAAGTTGCTCTTTGATCGATGCGTCAGGCATCCCCAGCCGTTCTTCGCCAACGACCAGAATATCCTCGCGTGTAGCCTTTTCCTGCCCCTCGTCCAGGATGGCCAGGTACGTGTCCGATTCCTGCATGGCTCGAACTCCTCGAAAAATCCGGGCCGCGGCGTCACGCCGCAGCCGCAACCCCGTCAACAGGTAGGCATCGGTCAGCAGCTTCCGCGCACGGTCGGGCGACGCCTCCTGGGTGATACGTTCTCCGAGCCGCTGGGCGATAACGGTCAACCCGTCCTCCAGCGACAGGTCTTCAGGTAATCGGCCAAGCATTGCCAGGGGCACGACACCCAGTTCCGCACGGAGCAGCTCTTCCGCCGGGCGCTCCCAGAGGCGCACGATCTCGTAACTGAACTGCATGCTACCACGTCCTGGGCGCGGCGCGTAGTGGATGATGCCGTTCATGTTCCGGTGCGCCGCTTCCGGCCGCAGAAGGATAATGAGCGTATAGACCGGCACGCGGTAGTGCGCAAAGATCAAGGCGTGATAGGCCATCACGTCGGCGTGCTGCCAGGCCGAGGCACTGGACTGGAAGTCGATCTGAACAATCTCCGCGAGAGGGTCGCCAAGCCCCAGGATCAGGTCGGCCGACGCTGTGACGGTGGAGAAGTCGACGTTGTTGAGCAGTCTCACCGGCAAGGCCGGCGGTTGATCGAAGGCGGCCAGGAAGCCCAGGGGGCTTTCCCGCCCCATGTCTTTCAAGGTAACGTCAAATGTCATCGCCATGAGAAAATGATAGGCAGCTCGGGGAACCCGAAAAGGGGACAGGGAACCCGAAAAGGGCCAACCCGAAAAGGGGACATCGTCGAATCGCAAGGCCGAGTCGCGCACATGGGACATTCGCCTTTGCGTTCGGGAATGGTGGCGGGTGGTGCGCCATCCCCTTTCGCTCGTCCCCCCCTCCAGGTCGGCGACCACTTCCCGCGCCACGCCGACCTTCGCGGCGAGCACCTCTGTTGCACCTGGCGTTCGTTGAACCGCCGGTTACAATAATGCCATTCCGGAGCCAGGAGGCCGCCAGCGAATGAAACTGCTGAACTTGGCCAAAGCGGTAATATCTCCGGGAAAGATCACCGGATACCTGCTCTCGTTCACGCACCGCGATGGCCGACACAAAGCGGCCTTTTTCTCCCGCTTTGGCTTTATTGCCGATTCGTGGGAAATGCTCGCGACGGCCCTGTTACAACACGCCGCCGACCACGACGTCGCCAAGGTCGAGGACTCGCCGTTTGGCAGTCGCTACGTGATCGAAGGTGTGATGGCGGCGCCGGATGGGCGGACGCCGGCAATTCGGTCGGTTTGGTTTATCCGAACAGGGGAAGACACGCCGCGGTTCGTCACCGCCTATCCGATAGAGAGGGAAAGCTGATGATCCGAGAACTGGATAGCGTCATTTTGAGTGCGGATTTGCCCGAATACGGCCTGAAAGAAGGCGACGTCGGCACCGTGGTCCTGGTGCATGGTCAGGCCGGCTACGAGGTCGAGTTTATGACTCTGGACGGCGAAACGCTGGCCATCATCTCGCTCACGCCCGACCAGGTTCGGCCCATCCGTCAGCGGGAAATTGCCCATGCCCGCAATGTGGAAAGCGTCTAAACATATCCGGCCTGATTATTGTCGCTCATAACCCAGTTCTCCGACCGTCAGCACGACGCCTTCGATAACGCCGCTAAAATGGCCTGTCGGAAAGGCAATCTCCGCGTCCTGCGTGAAGCCGCTTACCTCCTGTGGCAGGACGGCGAGCGCACCCGCCTCCGCTGCGACTGGTGCGAACGGATGGGCGACACGGGTGGGCGGACCCTCGACCTGCCGGAACGCGAAAAGGTGCTGGCGCCGCCCGGTTTCGTCGGCGTCCTCGGCGCCTTCGAGGTCTATCGCGGCAAGACGTGCGGCCATCGCATGGCCAACCTGCGGCTGATCCCGCGGTGACCTCTTGCGGCCCGCCGTTTACGGCCTTACAGTAGGGAGGTTCCGTCCGCTCTCGTCAACGAAAGGTGCCACATGACCAGCGGATTCTGCTCCCGCGGCACGCGGCTCCTCTTACTCCTCCTCTTCGTTCCCGAGTCACTGCCAGCCGCGGAAGTCTCCGACCTCGCCGGCTACGACGCGCTCATCAAACCCGAGCAGCGCCGCCTCTGGTCGTTTCAGCCGGTTCGTCGCCCTGTTTTGCCGGTCGTCAAGGACGGCTCCTGGGTGCGCAATCCCCTCGACACCTTTGTCCTGGCAAAACTGGAGGCCAGGGGCTGGCGACCGGCGCCGGCCGCGGAGCCGCGCGCCCTCCTACGCCGGCTCTACCTCGACCTCATCGGCCTGCCGCCGACGCCCGAGGAACAGGACGATTTTCTCACCGCGTTTACCGCGCGGCCGCAAGCGGCGCTGGAGACGGTCGTGGACCGGCTGCTGGCCTCGCCACGCCACGGCGAGCGCTGGGGCCGGCACTGGCTCGACCTGGTGCGCTACGCCGACACCAACGGCTACGAGCGCGACGCCGACAAGCCCGGCGTCTGGCGCTACCGCGACTACGTGATTCGCACTTTCAACTCCGACAAGCCGTACGATCGCTTCCTTCTCGAACAGCTGGCCGGTGACGAATTGCCGGATGCCAGCTCGGAAACCGTCATCGCCACCGGCTTCGCCCGCCTCGGCCCGTGGGACGATGAGCCGGCGGACCCCAAGACCGACGCCTTCGATCAGCTCGACGACATCGTCTCGACCACTGCGCAGGCGTTTCTCGGTCTCACCCTCGCCTGCGCCCGCTGCCACAACCACAAGTTCGAGCCGCTGACCCAGCACGACTACTACCGCATGGCGGCGGTCTTCCGGCCTTTACAACGACCGCTCAAGGGGCGCACCGAACTTGCCGTGCCGGCCGTGCCTCCGGGTCAGACCGCATCGAAAGACGCTCCCACGGCGTATGTCCTCCAGGAGTTGACACCAACGGCGCCCGCGACGCACATCCTGCTGCGCGGTTCGGTCAACCGGCCGGGGCCGGAGGTGGGCGCCGGCGTGCCGTCCGTCCTGGCGGAGAAGCAGCCCGAGTTCCTGCCGCCCGACACGCGCAGCACGCGCCGCCGTCTCAGCCTGGCCCGCTGGATCGCGTCGAAGGACAACCCGTTGACCGCGCGCGTTCTGGTGAACCGCGTCTGGCAATTCCATTTCGGCGAGGGACTCGTGCGGACGCCCAGCGATTTCGGCGTCAAGGGCGAGCCGCCGACGCATCCCGAACTGCTCGACTGGCTCGCCGACGAATTCGTGCGCGAAGGGTGGTCGCTCAAGAAACTGCACCGCCTCATCCTCACGAGCAACACGTACCGGATGTCCACGCGCCGGAACGCCGAGTATTCACAGACCGATCCGGAGAATCGGCTGCTGTGGCATGTGTCCTATCGGCGCCTGGAGGCCGAGGCGATTCGCGATTCGATGCTGGCGGTTAGCGGTCGATTGAACGACACGATGTACGGTCCAGGCATGAATCCCGCGATCGCCCGAGAGGCGCTCGAAGGGCACAGCGATCCGGACCAGGTGTGGAAGGCGTCGCCCGAACGCGAGGCGGCGCGGCGAACGGTCTACGTTCATGTGAAGCGCTCGCTGCTCGTGCCGCTGGTCGAAGTGCTGGACTTCTGCGACACGGCCCGATCGACCGCTCGACGAAACGTGACGACGGTTGCGCCGCAGGCACTAGCGCTGTTCAACGGCGCCTTCGTCAATCGTCAGGCCGCAGACCTTGCCGCGCGACTGGAACGGGAAGCAGGCCCCGATCCGAAGCGGCAGATTGACCGGGCCTTCCGTCTGGCACTGTGCCGGCCGCCGACCGAGGCGGAGCGCGCGACACTACTGGCGTTCCTCCGCGCCGACGGGAATGATCGCACCCACGCTCTGGAGCAGATGTGTCGGGTGATCCTGAACATGAACGAGTTCGTTTATGTCGATTGAGGACCGATATCTAAAATACCTTGACCTGTCGGTAGCGTAGGAGTTTTCGATGGCGGCGAAAACAAAGATGCGACGACGATGGAAATGCACGACCAAAGCACGGGGGACATGTCCGGAACAGTGCCACACGGTCTTTACCGGCTTTGGTCCGACGAAGCAAGACGCCAAGGAAGCCTCGGAAGGAGCGTGCCAATCCGCAGGCTGTCACACTCCGGCCGGAAAACCGCATAATTGCCAATGCGGGCATACAGGATGCCACCCACTGGATTGAAAAGAAGGTGTTGATATGGAGAGGAGTCGATCGTTCAGGTTTCTGGACAAAGACCTCAATCAGGAATTGATTCGCCTCGTAAAACGGGCCAAGATAAGCCATTCCATCGACAAAGACGGCGTCGTCCATTACTCATCTGACAATGCGGAACCCATCGAGAATGAGTTAATTTGCTCGATCCGAGACACGGTTTTTCCGTCCTGGCAAATTATCACTTTTCCGGATGATTGGACGATTCGATACAAGGATTACATAAATCGGCACGGTATCCCATTCAGGGAGGAACAGAGTAACGGCGCCTTGTCGCTACTAATCCCGCGCAGGTATCGACCTCATTCATGGAAACTCGACGGTTCAACCAAGAAGGAACGGCAGCGGAGGAGTTTCACGGAACTCAGCGCCGCTCCTCGTCTGACGAAGTGATTCTCGGATTATCGATCCAAGGAAACCTGCCATGTCGTCTCCACTTCGATGTCCCAACCCGACACGGCGCGAGTTCCTCGGCCAGATCGGCGGCGGCTTCGCCGGCCTGGCCCTCCTTGACCTGCTTGCGCGCGACGGTTTCTGGGCGAACCGCGCTAGCGCGGCGGATGCCAGCCCGTTGGCGCCGAAGCCGCCTCACTTCCCGGCCAGGGCGAAACACGCGGTCTTCCTGTTCATGAACGGCGCCCCAAGTCATGTCGATACCTTCGATCCCAAACCGGCCCTGGCGAAATACGACGGCACGCCGTACCGGGGCGACACGCCGGTCGGCTCCAACGCCCGTCCGGTCGGCCACCTCATGCAAAGTCCCTTCCCGTTCAGCCGCCACGGCCGCAGCGGGCTGGAAATCAGCAGCCTCTTTCCGCACACGGCGAAGTTCGCGGACGATCTCTGTGTCCTGCGCGGGATGTACACCGACACCGCGGCCCACGCCTCGGGCTGCTTGCAGCTGAACACCGGAAGCGTCCAGATCGGCAAGCCGAGTCTCGGCGCGTGGCTCGGCTACGGGCTGGGCACGCTCAGCGACAGCCTCCCCAGTTTCGTCGTCATGACCGACCCGCGCGGCGGCCCGATCAGCGGTTCGTCCAACTGGACCGCCGGCTTCATGCCCGCGGCTTACCAGGGCACGCTCTTCCGCGGTAAAGGCAGCCCGCTCCTCGACCTGGCGACGCCTCCCGGCGTCAGTCCCGCCGAGCAGCGCCGCGGCCTCGACCTGCTTGCCGAGCTGAATCGCCAGCACCTCCGCGACCGCCCCGGCGAATCGGAGTTGAATGCCCGCATCCAGTCCTACGAACTGGCCTACCAGATGCAGACCTCCGCGAGCGAGGTCGTCGATTTATCGAACGAGCATGCGCGGACGCGCGCGCGCTACGGACTGGAGGACAAGCTCACCGCCGACTTTGGCCGTAAATGCCTGCTGACACGCCGACTGCTGGAGAAGGGCGTTCGCTTCGTACAGCTCTATTCCGGCGGCGGTCATATCGAGGATACCTGGGACGGCCACAACGATTGCATCGCCAACCACAAGCTGCACGCCGGCGAGACCGACAAGCCGATCGCCGCCCTGATGGCCGACCTGAAACAAACCGGGTTGTGGGACGAAACGCTGCTGATCTGGGGCGGCGAGTTCGGGCGGACGCCGACGAGCGAAGGTGTCGGCAAACGCGGGCGCGACCACAATCCGCACGGCTTCAGCATGTGGCTGGCCGGCGCCGGCGTCAAAGGGGGACAGGCCATCGGTGCGACCGACGAACTGGGGTTCAACGCCGTCCGGCGCCGGACGCACATTTCCGACCTGCACGCCACCATCCTGCACTTGATGGGGCTGGAGCATGAGCGGCTGACGTTCCTGCACCAGGGGCTGAATCAGCGCCTTACCGGCGTCCGCGGCGAAGTAATTATCGAGGCACTGGCGTGAACGCCCCGGATTGAATCTCGCGGCGCTCGATCTCTCGAAAGCAGCACTCGTTGAGGCCAGTTAGTCGCGCGCTTCTCGGAACGGCCAGGGTTACTCCTCCTTGATTACCAGCCGCTGCCCGGGGGCGACATCCTCGCGCACCACTACCTTTCCGCTCACGGGGAACCGGACTTCGACGCGGTACACCGCAGCGGGTGTCTTGCCCAGGCCGAAGTGCGCCTCCAGCGGCGCGCAGCGACAGTAGCCCGACCCGGAATGGATCTGGCGGAAGCCGACCAGCTCCTTCGCCGCGCCGTCGGTGCGGAACACCGACACCTTCGCGCCGATGCCGTCGCGGCTGCTCCGCGTGCCGGCGGCGCGAACGCGCAGCCAACTCCGGTCGTTCGTCTCGTTGCGCAACAGCACGGGCTGCGAGTAAAAGTTGACGAGCAGCAGGTCGAGATCGCCGTCATTGTCGAAGTCCGCGGCCGGGACGCAGACGCAGTTCGCCTCGTGACGCACTCCCCATTCCTTGCTCGCCTCGCGCCACGCCTTCCCGTCGGGCCGCGTCCAGAGCGGGTTGCCGCCCTTGCTGGTCGCCCACTGGTTGCCGCTCTCCGCGTCCACGCCGACGTAGATTTCGGGCCGGCCGTCGTGGTCGAGATCCTCAATGACGACGTCGTGGGCCAGCGTCTTCAGCGCGAACAGCGGCTCCGCTAGCGCCGTGAACCGCCCGCTGCCGTCGTTGACATAGAGAGCGTTCGGCTCGACGGTGTGCTTCATCTTCAGCAGCTGATCCTCGGTGTAGTTCGCTCCCGCCAGCCAGGAGTCAGTCGAGACGTACAGGTCGAGCCGGCCGCGGTTGAAGACGTCGCCGAAGGCACAACCAACCGATGACGCCCGCCGCCCCAGGCCGGCGTCGGCGGTGACGTCCTTGAACTTGCCTCCGCCCAGGTTCTTGAAGAGGGCGCTGACCTGCGAATCGTAGTTGGTGACGAAGAGGTCGTCGCGGCCGTCGCCGTCCACGTCTCCGAAGGCGCAGCCGAGGCTGTGGCGGCCGGCCAGCTCGACGCCCGCCTCCCGCGCGATGTCGGTAAAGGTGCCGTCGCGATTATTGCGGAAGAGCAGGTTGGAGCCATCGGGGTTGGTGACATAGAGGTCCGGCCAGCCGTCGCCGTCCACGTCGGACCAGGCGCAGGAGCGAGCGGCCGACTTCACCAGCACGCCAGCCTTCGCGCTGACGTCCACGAAGGTGCCGTCGCCCTTGCCCTTGAACAGCCTGCTGGCTCCCTTGCGCAGCGAGGTGACGTAGATGTCGAGAATGCCGTCGCGGTCGAAATCGGCGACGGCGATGCCGGTGCCGTCACCCTCGAAGCCTTCCAAACCGGAGCCGGCGGTGACGTCCTTGAAGCGGAGGTTGCCGAGGTTGCGGAAGTAGTACACGTGCGGCTTGCCGAAGGTGAGCAGGATCACGTCGGCGAGGCCATCGCCGTTGAAGTCCTCGACGGCGACCGCGTGCGGGTTGGTGCCGCCGACGCCGGTGTTGGCCGCAATCTTGAGGCCCGAGCCGGCGCTGACGTCGGTGAATCGCGGCTTCGCCGGCGCTACGACCGGGGCAGCCCCGCCGACCGCGGCCAGTCCGCCCGCCGCGGCAAGGAACAACATGAGGAGAATGCGCATGAGTGCCCCTTAATCACGGCTTGCGGCTGTCGAGCAGCGGGATCGATTTGCCGTCGCCGTGCAGGAAGACATGGCCGCCGCTCTTGATATCACGGCCGAGGAGGTCGGTCAGCTCGATCTCGTATCCGAATGGGTTGCTCTTCGTGGCGTGAATCCGGCCGTGGAACATCAGCGATGGGTTGTCCTTGTTGCGATCGATGACCGCCTGCGATTTCTTGTCGAACGGAGCCGTTTGGCCGCGAACGAACCCGTAAACGTCGTACGGCACGGCCTTGTCGGCGTAGTGGGCGTGGACGAACGGGTCGGCCCGCTCGCCCCAGCGGTGGAACCAGTTGTTGACGTAGTAGTCTTTCCACACGTCCGGAGCGGTCTCGATGGAGACGATGAAAGCCGTCGCCAGGTTGGCCTCGTCCAGCTTGAACTGGTAGAAATCGGCCGGGATGCGGTCGACCGCCTTGACGCCGATGACCTTGACGCGCGGCTTCGCCTGCCAGTCCACCTTGAGATCGGTAAAGGTGGTGCCCATGCGGAAGACATAGGCCGGTGTTGGCTCGCGGGAAATGACGCGCCAGGTTTTGCCGGTCTTCTCCTCGGTGAGGATGAAGGTGAAGTCCTCACGCCAATAGTACGAGCTCCAGTTGCGGCTGAACCAGAAGTCGGTGGCCCGGCCGATCAGTTCAACCGGCTCGTCGTCGCGCTTGGGTGGATCGGCCGGACGGACGGCGGTAGGCAAGAGCAGAAGGACGAGAAAGGGGAGGAGGTTGGCTGCTCGCATGTCGATTCTCCAGCGGGCGGTTGCCTTGGGGCGGGCTGGCGAGGTAGATCAGCTTTGCACGGAAATAGGGGTGTTGGGGGACGGATCACCGGTCATGAAGAACTGAATGCACGCCTTTGCCTTGCCGCCAGCCGCCGCGGCCCGCGCCGTGGAGCGCAGCCCCAGGGCGTGGCCCAGCCCCACGGGCGACAGCACTACGGCCCGCAAAAAGGTCCGTCGATTCATGCCGCGTCCTCCGCGTGATCCCGTGCCGGGCGTTGGCACTTCCTCATCCCTCCTCTAGTATCCGGGAGAGATGCACTGAACGCCAGGCGCGCGCATTCAATGATTGAAGCAGACCGCCTTCGTGTTGGCGATCACCCGCGGCTTGACCTGTAACCGTCTTGAGCGGACAACCCGGTCTGGCGACCACCTCCGCCAACCTGTCCGCCATGTCCGCCACGGTTGGCGGACATGGTTTTCAACGCAAGTCCATGCTGTTCATAGTCCTAAGGCATCCATCGCGCATGTCCGCCACTGCCACGCACCGTTTGGCTCTCTGGCGGAACTGTTCGGGATGTCGATTTTTTCTGGAATTCGACTCCCCACAACCTATCCGACTGCGGTAGTCTCAGCGATGCCACACCAAGCCCTTGGCCGCGGTTGCGTGCTAGGTTAGTCCTGTAACGAACGCCCTCCGAGGCGTTCCGGTTACAGCGGAGCGCCACGGAGCAATAATAACATGAACAATGACAACGACATGTCACAACACAAGCCTGACGCGCCAGCGAAGGATTCACCCTCTCCTTCGCTGGCGCGTCAGGCTTGTATCCGATGCGGAGTCGATCGGGTTATTCTTGCGCAGAGCTTAACGCGGCCAAGCCGCAACGAGTTAGCAACCACACAAAAACAGTCTGGCTGAAAGCTGTTAGCTGATAGCTATTAGCTGTCAGCCAGAACTCGGCTGAACTTCTCCGCAGCTTGCGGAGAAGTTCAGAGAGAAGAATCTAACCCCACGGTTTCGGACGCGGAGAATCGCTTGCAGCCGCCGAGTTTCGGGCAGACTCCTCCCAAATCAGTCGTCCTCGCGATCTTTGGACGGATCCAGGGCGGAGCGCGGAATCTCTCCCTGGACGATCATCGCGTCGATCTTTTGTAGATGATCCTCCGCTTTGCGGGCCAGGTCCGAGCCGGGCGCGGCTTTGTGCAAGATCCATTTCGTGATGCCGATGTTGCGCCGCGGGTTGGCGCGCGGGAAGCGGCTGATCGCGTCCAGCGCGTTGGCGAGCTGATCTTCGGTCGGCTTCTCCGGCAGGAACGGCAACGCCACCTCGGGCACCAGGACGCTGGGTCGATCCGGGTTCTTCAACTCCAGCACGACCGGGATGCCCGCCAGCTGCTCGAAGGAACGGAACGGCCTCTGCTCCACCTTCAATTCGCGCCGCGCGGTCTCGGGCACCTTCTCGTTCAAGAAACGATACAGCTCGTCGGCGTCGATCACGCCGTCGATGGTGGTATTCGCTTCGCCGCGCAGGCCGCGCACGAGCCAGTAGGTGAAAATGCCGTGTTTGAGCTTGTGAAGCTCCTGGCTCTGCTGACGGCCGGAGCTGCTGACGATCGACACTGCGCCGTCGAGTTTGCCGAACAGGTCGGCGAGACCGGTGGAATCGGCCTGGTTCGCGCCGCCGAAGGCACCGCTATGGCAGGCGTCCAGGAAAATCAGTTTCGTCGCCGCCCGACATTCCTTCAGGTGCTGGCGCAGAACTTTCGTGTCCAGCCCGGTGGCGTCCTTCCGGTCCGGATCGAAGTCGGTCGGGGCCAGGTAGAGGTTCCCCGCCGCGTCGCGGTAGCCGTGGCCGCTGAAGGAAAACACCACGGTGTCGTCGGGGCCGGCCTTCTTCAGCCACTCGGGGATCAGGCGGGCGAGAGTGGCGGCGTCGGGCCGGTCCTCGCCGGCGTCATTCACGAGCAGCACGTGCGCGCGGTCAATCCCCCCGACTTCGCGGAACGCCTTCGCCACCGCGAGGGCATCCGCCCCCGCGTATTCCAACGGTTTCACGACGTGATACTTATCGACGCCGATCGCGATCACCCAGGTCGCTGCGTCGGCCTTGCGCGGCACGACCTTGATCGCGCGCGGTTCCCCCTTTGGATCCCTGGGTTGGGCGACCGTCGTCCCCGCCAGGAGCAGAACGGCGCCGAGTGCTCCACACGTTACGACTTTCCTCATGGCTCTCTCCCCTTGTCGGGCTGTTGTTGTTCTTTGAGCGGCAGCACCGGGAAGCTGTCGCCGCTGAGGTTGAACTGCACATCCTGTTCGCGGTCGAAGTAGCGTTTCGTCAACGTCGGCACGTGCGTCTGGGCGTAGCCGAACCATTCGAGCACGTCGGCCGTGTCGCGCCGTTGCTCCGGTCGGATGGGCAATCCTTGCAACGGGCCGTCGGCCACGGCGTTCAGTCCCGCGAGCAGACAATAGGTCAACACGCCGTGGCCGAGTTGCCGCACTTCCTTCGCTTCCTGCCCGACCGCCGCCGCCGCGATGGTGAAGATGCCTTGCGCGCGCGCCAGCCGTTCGGTCGCTTCCCGCAGCGCGAAGGGATTGCGGCCCGCGCCGACCCGGCCGACCACCGCTCCCGAGTTGCAGGAATCGAACACCAGCAATCGCTTCAACGACGGCACCGCCGCCAGCCACTGTCCCAGCGACGCCCAGCTGACGCCCTGCTTGCGCACGTCGTCGGCAAGGTTCGCCGCGGACTGGCGGAAGTCGGACGGCAGAAAGTGGTACTGGTCGTTGTCGATGACCATGCCGTGGCCGGCCAGAAATACCAGCACCGTATCCTGCTTCTGGGCCTTAGCGGCGATTGCGCGCAAGGCGTCGCGAATGCCCGCCCGCGTCGCCTTCTCGTCTAGGAGCCGCGTGACGTAGACCTCGTTGTAAAGCGGTTTGCCGCGGCGCTCGAACAGCTTGCCGACCGCATCGGCGTCGAGTGCGGCAAAATCGAGGTTGAGGCTGGCATCGGCATATTTGCTGACACCCACGACAAGGACATACAACTCCGGAAGCGGCACTTTTTGGCCGTAGGTCAACACGACCATGGCCGGCTCGCTCTCCCACGAGCCGTCGTCGCTGGCGGAGCGCACCATCAGGACGTTATCGCCGGGCACCAGATCGACGACGAATCGGCGTTTCAACCCATTCTCATTCTGCTCGGGCCGGCCGGGCAACAACTGACGATTGCAGTTGTGGGTCAGCCAGGGAGGCTGCGTTCCGCCGCCCTGATCGACCACCTCGACGTCGAGAGTGACCGTGCGCGCCGAGGCAGGTCCATCCGGCGGCGGCGCGACGAGTCGGACCAGCGGCGCCTTGTTGACGCCGATTTCCTGAGTCGGCCGCGGCCGTTCGCCCGCGAGCAACCGAGCTAACAGACCGGATGTGTGAAAATCTTGGTAAAAGCGGTCTACAGGCACGACGGTCAGGCCGTCGTCGAGCTTGTAGCAGACGAGTTGTTGTCCGGAAGCCGAGCCGTCGAACAGACCCTGCGGCGTCGCAACCAGCCAGTCGTCACCGTCGTTCAGCAGTTCCGCGAGCTGCCTTCCGGTGGCGAGGTCGAAGAGTACGACACTGCCCTCGGCCGAGGCCGAGAAGAGATAACGATCGTCTGGAGTCGCTTCCAGACTGGCAGGCAAGAGGCTCTGGGTGCCGGCGATGCTGCTCACCTCGGCGCCGGTTCGCCAATTCAAGATCTTGATGAAGCGCGGCGTGCGGGCATAAACATAGTTTCCGCTCGACGAGAAAACGAGACCAGGCAGCAGCCCATCCTTTACTTTGAGCGCGCGATTGCGCTCTCCCGCCTCGATGTCCCAGACGACAACCTCCTCTTCCACATAGCTGCTGCAAAGCAGAGATTTGCCGTCGGGGCTGAGGACGACACCGCCCGTCATAATTGCCATTTTGGCCGTGAGACGAGCAAAAGTGATTGGCTCGTCATCTTTGGGAACGTGGGCAAAGCGGCCGGGATAGGTACGCAGCAGTTTACCCTCCTCAATGTCCCAGCGCCGAATGCGCCCGTCCTCGCAGGCCGTCAACACGGAGCGGCCGTCGGGATGGAAGCGGAGAGGGGAGCCGAACGCTCCTTCCTTTTCGACGGTCCACTTTTGCGTACACGTCCCTGTCGTCCCCCATAGAACGGCCCCGCCGTTTCGATGGACGATCAGCAGCACCTTGCCGTCCGGACTGAAAGCGCCGTTGACCGCCATAGAGTCGAGACCGCGCTCCCCCTCGCCCGGCTCGCCATCTCCCTGGGCCGCACGTCGCGCCAGGTCCAGCGCGCGAATCCCGCCCTCTTGCGAGCGTCCGCGCACCTCCGGTTGCAACCGTCGCAGCTCGCGTCCCGTGCGGACGTCCCACAACACGGCGCCTTCTTCCCCCGACGCGATGGTGAGCAGTCGGCGGCTGTCGGGGCTAAACACCAGCTTCTCGATGGGAGTTTCGTGCTTCTCCTTTGGTAGTTTTTGTTCCTTACCGTCGGTCAACGTCATAGAGCGCTCAATCGTTTGCGACGTATCGAGAGACCCGGTTTTCTTACCCGTGCGCAGATCCCACAGAGTGACCTTGCCCCGGCTGCCGACTGCCAGAGTGCTTCCGTCCGGAGCGACGGCCACGCGACCGTGTGCTTCGCCCGACCGTCCGCGCAGGTTGCGCAGGTGACGTTTATTCTTCCAGTCCCAGAACTCGACGTCTCCTTTACTCCCGCCCGTTATCAGGAGCTTGCCGTCGGGGCTGAAGTTCAGTGGGCCTTGCGCGGCAAACGCCATCGCTGAAGGAAGCGACGCCAACTCTTTGCCGGAGGCCAGGTCGAGGACCAACACGGTTCCCATCATGGCGATGGCCACGCTGCGGCCGTCCGGGTTGAATACGACCCTGGAGATGTACTCGTACTTGTCTTCTCTTCCCAGGGAATGGGAGCGGATTTTTCCGCCGGTTTCCGCGTCCCAAAGAAATAGCGTCTGGTTCGCTCCAAAGGTCAGGACTTGTTTGCCGTCGGGGCTGTAGGCGACGACGTTTTTGCCGCCCTCCGCCTCGAAGGAGCGTAGTTTCTTACCTGTTTCGAGATTCCAGAGACCGCAGGCGGCCCCTCCTTGTTCGAGAAAGGACGGCGTCGTCAGCAAGCGTTTGCGGTCGGGACTGAAAGCGACTTGCCCAAACATGCCGCCGCCATCGATCGGTAGCGTGCGGACGGGGCGACCGGTCGTTCGGTCCCAGACCGTCACCTCCGCATAGGCGCGCACTTCGTCGCCGTCGTTGCGCGGACGTTTTAAGTAGCCGGATGCCATGATGAGCTGCTTGCCGTCCGCGCTGAAGTAGACTCCGGAGACGCCGCCGGTCTTGCTTTCGAGGATTTGCACCTTGCGGCCGGTGCGCGTCTCGAAAACGGCGACCCCTTCGTTGCCCATCATCGACATCAGAGCCGCGCCGGCACCGCCCAATTCGCGCATCGTCTCCTTCATGGATACACCGGTCGTCCCCATCCCGAATGCCACTTCTTTTCCATCCGGGCTGAAGGCGACGCAGCCCACCATGACGGCGGGCACCTCAAACTCTCGCAATTTGCGGCCGGTCGCTACATCCCAGATAATGGCCGAGCGGTCCACCGAGGTGGTGACCAAGTATTTTCCGTCCGGGCTAAAGGCCGACGCCGTGATCTCCTGAGTGTGCCCCACTTGTAATACCGGCCGCACGCGCCGGGATGACGGCAACTCAACCGGGAGACGGACGTGCCAGCCGCCGCGCAGCACGACCGTGTGCGTCACGCTGCCCTCGGGTAGCTCGACCTCGACCTTGTGCGCGGCGTATTCCGTTGGTTTCAGCCCGGAGAAATCGAAGCGGCGGCGCGTCCCCTGCTCCTTGCCGTCGAGGGCAATCTTCGCTTCCGGCGGCAAGCCGATCACTTCAAGCAGGGCGGCGTCGGCCGCCAGCGTCGGCGCGCGCGCCTCCGGTTCCGCGGCGCGAGCGAAGGCGGCCGCGAAGAGCAGGCACGTCAAGCCGCCGATCCATGCGCGATCGTTCATGGGGATCTCCTTCGCCGTCGGTCCGACAAGTTTGTCTCACGAGCCGCGACCGTCAGGGAGCGTTGGAGCCCGAACGCTCCCTGACGGTCGCGGCTCGTGGCAGACGACACTTTTCGGGACAGACATTTCGGCGTTCAATCGTCTTCCAGTGGCAGCAGCGGGAAGTTCGTGCCGCGGCCGTGATATTGAACCTGCTGCTCGACCTTGAAATACTTGTTGGTCAGCCGTGGGACATTGCCGCGCGCGTAGTTGAACCACGAGACCACATCCGCCGTCCCATCGTCGCCGGCGGCGGCCATCGGCTTGCCGCGTAAATCACCGTGGTCCACCGCCTTGAGCGCCGCCAACAGGGTGTAGGTCAGCACGCCGTGCTTGAGTTCAACGACCTCCTTCGCCTCTTCGGAGGAGGATGCGGCGGCGAGGGTGAAGACGCCGCTGGAGCGGCCGATCTTCTCGATCGCCCCGCGAAACTCAAGACCGCCGCGCCCCTTGCCCGCCGCGGCCACCAGTCCGCCCGACGCACACGCATCGACGATCAGCACCTGCCGCCGCGCTGGCAAGGCCGTCATGTCCTCCGCCAGGACGTTCGCGGCCAGTCCCTGTTCGCGCACGTCGTCGTCGAGCTGGTCCGCTTTGCGGCGGAAATCGTGTGGGATCAGGTAATAGAGCTGATTGACCATCATGCCGTGGCCGGCGAAGTACACGACGACCGTGTCCTGCGACTGGGCCAGGCCGGCCAGGTCTTTCAGCGCCTTGCGGATACCGTCACGCGTGGCCTTGTCGTCGTACAGCGGCGTAACCTTCACGTCCGAGTACAGTTGTTTCTTGCCGCGCGTCTCGAACAAGTTCTTCATCGCTTCGGCGTCGGGCCTGGCGAACTTCAGGCCGAGCGACCCCTGGGCGTAACGGTTGATGCCGACCGCCACGACGTACAGCGTTCCTTTCGGCAGCGTCTTCTGATATTTCAACACCACCGTGGCAGGCTCGCTTTCCCAGGCGCCGTCCTTGCTGGACGCCGTGGCCTCGAACTTGTTGTCGTCCTGCACGAGGCTGAG
>JBBQPD010000015.1:0-19277 GCA_038331535.1 Gemmatales bacterium
GCTGGCACTCGCCTGGGCTGAGGTGTTGGGGTCGTTCGATATTTTTGTGGGTGTCAACGCGGTTGATTACTCGGGCTACCCCGACTGTCGGCCGGAGTTCGTGCGTGCCTTCGAGGCGCTCGCGAACTTGGCGACGAAGGCCGGCGTTGAGAAGAAGGGCACATTCCGAGTTCATGCACCGTTAATCAACCTGACGAAGGCCGAGATCATTCAGCGCGGCGCGGCGCTCGGCGTCGATTTTGGACTGACCCACAGTTGTTACGATCCAGGTACGGACGGCGCCGCCTGTGGCCGATGCGACTCGTGCCAGCTGCGCCGGGAAGGGTTTTTGACGTCAGGACTGCCGGACCCGACGCGCTACGCGAACTGACCTATGAAGATTGCCGAACTGTTTTACTCAATCCAGGGCGAAGGTCGGCTCACTGGGATGCCGTCGGCGTTTGTGCGCACGGCGGGGTGTAACCTGCGCTGCGCGTGGTGCGACACGTCGTACACCTCCTGGCAGCCGGAGGGAGAACACCTCTCTGTCGCCGAAGTCTTGCGTCAGCTGGAAGCGTTTCCAACGCGCCACGCCGTCGTCACCGGCGGCGAACCGCTGCTCGTACCCGAGGTAGTGGACCTGTGCGCCGGCTTGCGCGAACGGAACTATCACATCACGATCGAAACGGCAGCGACCGTGTTTCGCCCGGCCGTGTGCGACCTGGCTAGTCTCAGCCCGAAGCTGTCGAACTCGACGCCCTGGCTTCGCGAAGCCGGTCGCTGGGCGGCTCGCCACGAAAGTCGACGGCTGCGGCCCGAGGTGATTCGGACGTTCATGGACTGGTGCGACTTCCAGTTGAAATTCGTGATCGACCGGCCGGAGGATATGGACGAAGTGCTGATTCTTCTGGAGTCTCTGCCGGGAGTTGACCGCGGCAAAGTGCTGCTGATGCCGCAGGGCGTGACGCCCAAAGAACTGGCGCGCCGCGGCCCGTGGCTGGCGGACGTGTGCAAGGAACATGGCTTTCGATACTGTCCGCGACTGCACATCGAACTATACGGCAATCTACGAGGGACGTAAGGAGCCTGGCACGGCGCCCCTATTTCGAGCAGTACAATACCCTCCGGTCGCAAAACGCGCTGCCGCTGGGAACGTAATTAACGAGTCGCCTTATCCCTGATAGTCGCCAGCGTCGCGAAGGCAGAGTTTCAGTTCACGCTCAACCCGTTCGGAAACGAAGTCATGCTGCCACCAACAGTCAGGTCGAGAGCAAGTGCCGTGGGTGCCCGAGTCGCTGCCCTGATGGCCGCGCTGCTGGCAATCGCGGCCGAGTCTCGTCCGGCCGCGAACACCTGGGTCAAGCTGGACAAGGCGGTGATCGACGGGCGCCGGTGGGACGTGCCGCTGGGCCGCGCGACCGCCCAACAACAATTCCTCGTTTTGGGCGGGCGCACCAGTTGGGCCGACTATAAGAAGCCGCGGTCCTACGACGTCCTGGCTCTCGATCCGAAGGTGGGCCAATGGGAAAACATCTTTCCGCGCGGCAAGGAGTGGGGACCGCGCGTTGGTCCCTGCGAAGCGCCGGCGTGGAAGAACGAGACGTTCCAGTTTCAGGACGTTGCGGGAAATGTTCGCCCCAACTGGACCGTCTACGGCACCTTCTCCCTCGGCCAGAAATACGACTACGATTCCGACACGAAGACTTTCGTCTTCTACGCGGGCGGCCGCACGTTCCGCTATGACCCGGCCGAGAGGACCTGGACCGACCTGGCACCGAAGACCGATCCCGAAAAAGACCTGGGCGGAATCCTTCTCTGGAGCTCGATGTGCTACGACCAGCACAACAAACAGTTCGTGCTCTTCGGCGGCGGCAACATGCGGACGGAGCGCGGCGATCCCGGAACCTGGCTCTATTCTCTCGCGGCGAATACCTGGACGCAGCTCAAGCTCGACAAGCAGCCGCCGCAACGGGCCAATTCGCGTCTTGTCTACGATCCGGTCAACAAAAAGGTGGTTCTCTTCGGCGGCGATCAACTAGACCAACTCCTGTCCGATACTTGGACCTTCGACGTGGTGACGCGGGAATGGGTGGAGAAGAAGCCCGCGCGTTGCCCGATGCCACGCGCGGGCCACGCCCTCCTGTGGTTGCCGCGAGCGAAGAAGATTCTGTTGTTGGGCGGTTACGGCTACACATCGGCGACGGGATACGTGGAGGCTCTCTACCGCCGGCTTCCGCTGGAAGCTTGGGTCTACGACCTGGCAGCCGACAAGTGGCAACTGGTAAAGCGTTTCGAGCCGGACAAGGACGTTCCGCAAGGTCCGACCAATTCTTTTTTGAGCGCCGCCGTCGACGAGGAGGACTATGTCCTGGTGCTCGGCGCCAATGGCACCTGGACCTGTCGACTGGATGCGAACCAGGCCGACGCCGAGGGCACCGCCAAGCTTGGCACCCAGGCGGGCGCGACAGAGCGGCGTACAGGGCCTCACGATCCGGCCTGGTACAGAGAAGGGGTTGCCGCACCCGATGCGGCCGGTGTCGAAGCCGCTCTCAAGGAGTTGCCCGCGAACCGCTGGGTGCAAAGACCGACGCCGAAATTGCCGCGTCCCAACATGGACTGGGGTTCCGCCGTCTTCGCGCCCGAACTCGACCTGATCTTACGCTTTTCCGGCGGCCACTCGGCCTACAGCGGGACGGCCCCCCAGGTCTACGACGTCAAGACGGATCGCTACACCATCCCGTTCGCTCCCGAACTGCCGCTGGAGTACGTCTACAGCAACGACCAGGTACACGGCGAATGGTCCTTCAAGGGCCGGCCGTGGATGACGGGACATACCTACAAGTCCACCGGCTATGACCCAAACATCAAGTGCCTGGTGTTTGCACCCCACGAATACACCTACTTCTTCGACCCGAAGACGGACAAATGGTCGCGAAGTCTCGAGACCAATCCGTACCGGCCGAACTTCTACGTGGTCACCCTCTGTGCGACTCCCCAAGGCGTGGTTGTTTGGGCGCAAAAGCGCGAGGGCGGCTCTGGCCTGTGGCGTCTCAACGGAGAAACCCATAGCTGGATGCCGCTGCCGCTGAAGGGAATCCTGCCCGCGATGAGTCCCGACCAGCACGGCATGGCTTACGATTCGAAACGAGACCGCCTCCTGTTTTTCAGCGGCGTCGATAAGGACAAGGGAGACGTGACGGCCTACGACTTCAAGACGGGCAAGGCGAAGCGGCTCGACGCCGCCGGCAAGGAGAAGGCGGCTTTGCCGTCGCGAGAGACAATCTATCTGCCGGAACTGGATGCGGTCCTACTTGGGGCGCGCGTCGGAGCGGACGACAAGTATCTCTGGCTGCTCTACGATTGTGGCAAGAACGCCTGGTTCGGAGCCGAGTTGACCGGCGCCGATCCGATCGGCAAGGGCGCCTTCAACAACTCGATAGGCCTGATGTACGATCCGAACCGCAAGCTCGTCTGGGCAGTCGGACAGAACAGTCAGGTGCATGTGCTTCGAATTGACGCCCGATCTGCCAAATTGCACGAACTGAAATGAGCGGAACGTTCAAAACAACTCGCCTGAAGCGGACCTGGGCAAACTCCCCCAACTTCTCCTCCGGGAGCCTCTGGCGACGCCGTTTTGCCATCGTATCCGCCTTCAACAATAAGAACGTTGCTGTCGAACCGGCCGATCTTGTGATTCATTTGGCAACAACCTCTTCGGCCAGGTCATCAGACTACAATGATGATGAAGGACGTTGCCCGAACGAGATCCCTTATCCATGTTGGACCAGAACGTCATCCACATTACTCAGGCACTGCTCAGGCCGGAAACCGCTTTAGCCGCCATACGAGCGCTCGGCGGGAGCCAAGACCGGGTTGCCTTGGAGGGATTAGTAGAGTTGATCTACCACCACCACAACTCGAAGGAAGCAGTGGAAGCAATTTCCGCATTGGAAGCTTCCAACGCTTCCATCGTCGTCGATGCTCTGCGCGCTGCTCTGGACAACTCGCACCCTTCCGTTCGCCTTGCCGCTCTTCAAGACCTTCGGCGACGCCGAGTTACTGGAGTCGGTATTCTGCTGGGACGATTGCTCTGCACGGATGGCTCCTGGCCTGTCCGCCGTACCGCGCTCTACCTACTTGCCGATGAATCAGGAGACGAGCGCTGGCGAACACTTGATGCGGCCGACGACCCTCACTGGCGCGTGCGCCATGCCCTGATCCGAGTGCTACTGCGCTGGGGTGACAACGCTCTACAGCGACAGGAGATCGACCGACGGCTGAGTCAGTTGGGATCGAACGAGCGAGTCCAGGGCGTGCGCGGCTACTTGCAATACCTTTGGACTGGCGCGGCGCAGGAATTTGCTCGTTCTCTCAGAGGTAACCAAAACATCCAGGCCTGCTCCTTCTGGGATTGGGATGCGGCCGTGTTGCACCGCAGACTGGAGGGCATGGAAGAGAGGGGAAGGCGCCAGGCTCTCGACGCGATGCCGTTGTTGCTTACGCATCCGGACGTGCGGATTCGCGTCCTGGCCGCGAAAACCGTGCGCGACTGGGGAGAAACAAGGCACCTGGCGCCTGTCGTCGGGCTACTCGACGATCCGCGGCAGGAGGGCATTGGCGAAGTCGTCAAGCTGCTCAACGAGTTGGATGAGGACCGGAAGGAAGAATTGGCCCGGTTCCTCCTTCACGCGAGCAAATCAACGCCAGCTCAATTGAGCTGGGCGCTGGATCAGGTCGGTTTTGCCTTTCCCGCCGCAGAGGAGCAGGTGGTCCTTGTCGGACTGATGTCCCAGACAGTCGTTCAAACTGCCGCGGTACGCTGCGCCCTGGGGCGCCTGGCCGCGCGGTGGGAGCACCCTGCCGCGAGCGAATGGCTTCAAGCCTTTGTGACAGACCCCGACCCGGCCGTGAGCTGCGCGGCCCTGTGCGGCCTGAACGCCGGGCGAGGTGCCTGTCTTGACACGAGTGTTCTGGCTCGACTGCTCGGCTCCGAACACGGCGGCCTGCGCACGGAGGCGGTGAGTGCTGCGGTCCGCCAGGGAAAGGGCGACCTGCTGCGCACGGCGGTAGTGGACGCCGACGTCGCGGTTCGAATCCGCCTGGCAGAACTCTCGGCTTCTCGAGAAGACACTTGGGCGCGTGATGTGATCGCCCGGCTGCGGGATGATCCGCATCCTCTTGTCCGCGCAGCCATTTTGACGCCCGCCCAAGCTGCTGAGCTGGTCAAGGAACCATCTCGTGAAACCTCCTGGCACGTCCTGGCCGCGGCGGCTCGGTTGGCCAGAGTGCCGCTATGGAAGTTGGCACCCTCGCAGCCGTGGCGGCCCACTCCAACTCCACTACCTCTGGTCGAACCGTTGCGGCCGCGGGCAGCTGCGCCTCATACAACACGTCCACTTGGTCAGGACAAACTTGCGCTGGCACCAATGGGAATCTCCGGCCACTATGGTCTGCCCGTGGAAGGATTTGTCCGGGCTTATGAAGCAGGCGTAAACCTGATGTTCTGGGAGCCAAAGTACCGGACCTTGACGGAGTTCATCGTCCGAATCGGGCCTTCCGACCGCGCTGCCATTCACCTACTGGCCGGCACTTTCGAGGCGGATGGCAACCGCATCCGGCGGGACGCGGAACGTGTGCTGCGGACGTTGAAGGTCGAGAAGATCGCCATTTTTCTGTTGTTCTGGGTGCAGTCCTGGGATCGAGTGACGCCGGACGTACGCGCCGCGCTGGAACGGCTGAAGACCGAGGGCAAGATCGCTTCCTACGGACTCTCGACTCATTCACGGCCGCTGGCTATAGAAGCCCTGGACGCCGGTTGGGATCCGGTGATGGTTCGACACAGCGCCGCCCATAGAGGGGCGGAGGAACTGGTCTTTCCCCAAGCGGTAGCACGCGGGGCCAGCATCATCACGTTCAGCAACACCTGTTACGGTCGTCTGCTGGAGCCGCGCGACGGGTTGGCGCCGCCAAATGCCGCCGACTGTTACCGCTACACATTGATGCAGCCAGGCGTGCGCGCCTGCCTATCGGCGCCGGCAACGCTGGCCCAACTGGAAGAGAATTTGGCCGCCCTCTTCGACCCTGCTCTGAGCGCGGAGCGGCGGCAACACCTGCAAGCAGTCGGAGAATGCCTCTACAAGGAAGAAACGATGTTCCAGAAGTTCGTGCGCTACTTGTAGAGATGACGGAAGGCGAAAAGAGGTTCCACCCACACCAAGCTACTTACCTCCCGTAGGGGCACCCGACGCGCTGATCCTACCTGTAGGATCCGCTTGGAGGGTTGAACTGGCGGGCACTGATTACCATCCGCGGCGTAACGCCGCAGCTATCGCTACCTCCGTGCAGGTGGAACCTCTGGGAGTTTCCGCCCGCGCCAAGCTACTTACCTCCTGCAACCGGGCCCCGTGAACCCTTTCGCGGGGAACGGTTAGTCCTTAACCAGGCGGGCACTGCGTTCCTCCCACGGCGTAACGCCGCAGATCTCGCTACCTCCGCGCAGACGGAAACTCCCATCAGCAGCGTAGTCGGAGCGAGAGATTGCGGCAAGAGCCGTCAGGTCGGGTAACAGGGCACAAAGCACGCCGGCCGAAAACCGACCCACCGGTTGCGCCGCGTCACCGACAGGCGACGCCGGTGCCAGGCAGGCATAAGATCCCGACTCGAACGCAAAAAGCAAGACCCGCGCACGGCGGCGTAAATGGGAGTAGCAACCTCCGGTACCTGGATGTCCGGCCTGCAATCCGGGACCTGGCCGTAATCGTCTCCCTCGATCGTGCGGCACCACTCGGAGACGTTGCCGATCATGTCCTCGCAACCGTACGCAGTGCGCGTCCGCGGGAAGCTGCCGACCGCGCAAGTGCCATCGGATCGAACATTCGCCAGAGTCGGACGTTCCCTGTACCCCGGAATTGGAGACTGGTCTCCCCAGGGGAATGGCGGACCATCCGGGCCGCGAGCCGCTTTCTCCCAAAGCCATTCCGTCGGCAAGGTTAATCCGGCCCAGTCGCAGTAGGCCAGGGCGTCGAGGTAAGACACCCAGACCACCGGGTGCTGCTTCAACTGGTCCGGATCCTTGCCATCACTCCAGTGGGACAGGAATAGATCGGGATCGGGATGCGCGGCCGACGGAGTGTAACCGGTTTCCTCAAGAAACTGCGCGAACTGGCCATTGGTTATGGGGTGCCTGGCCAGCGAGAACCCCTTGCTCTGGACTTGTTGCTTATCCTTCTTGGGGCCGACGAAAAACGGCCCCGCAGGAATCCAGACCATCTCAGAACCGTCGGCGGGATTCAACCAGACGAGATAACGGGCTGCTTTCCCCGGACTCCGATTCTGCCCGGCGTCCTCACACGATTGGACCAACCCCTTCTCCAGTGCGAAGTCCAACACCACAGGTAAATCGTCATTTCCAAATGCTTGGCCGATCAGTCGCCAGGTCCGGCCCGAGCGCTCCTTGCTCGGGGTTTCGTGTCGCAATCTGTCAAGCTCGGCTAGTTGTGCGGAGGAAGGATACTGGTTCTTCGCGTGGCTCATGGCGTTTCCTCCGGACCTTCGACTTCCGGACCCAGCAATTCTTCGATCTGTTGAAGAAGTTCGGTGCCTTCCTCCGGGTACACCATGTGGACGTAACTCGCGAACCCGCGCAGGTAGGATCCGAGGTCGCCACGCCCGCGCGCCTGGGACAACAAGCCGTGCTGTCGACAGTTGTGCAGCAACGCGCGGAAGCGCCTCCGCTCCTCTCGTGGAATACGCAGCACGTCGTTGACCACGATGCCGGTCACGAGTTGTCGTTGCGACGCCCGGATTACTCGGTATTTGGCCTGGTTGACAAAAAACCCCTCCTGCTGGCATATCTGGTCCACCCACCAGCGGAATCGACCCAGGTCCAGGGATGCGTTCTTGAACGAGAACGTCAGGTCGTCGGCGTAGCGGGTGTAAACGCCCTGTTTGCCGCGGGCCAGACCTTCGAGCCGCGCATCGAGGCGGCGGCAAACCAGGTTCGAGATGGCCGGTGAAGTGGGCGCTCCCTGCGGCAGCACGACCCCATCCCACGCCTTTGGCTCGGGCGTGTAGCAACAGAGCCGGGCCAGGGTCGGCGCCACCCGCTTGGCGTCGTCGTCAGTGCCGAAGCGGCCATCGCCCACGTAATAGCCCAGGCTGGCAAACAGGCCCTGAACGCGGTGGTAGTGGATGGTCGGAAAAAAGTCGATCAGATCGAACTTGAGCAGGAGCGCGGCGCCCCGGTGTTGCTCGGCGTTGGTGACCGTGGACCGGCCGGGGACGAAGCCGTGGGCTGCCTGATGCGTGGAGACCTTGGCCAGAATTTTGTCCAGAATCTGGCGCTGGACCCAACGAAGCTGTTTCTTGGGCGCACAGATGACCCGCTCCCCGCCGCCGCGTTTGGGGATGGAGAAGCGCGTGTAGGGTCCGTCGCGCACGTCGCTGGCCAGCAAGAAGTAGCCGAGCTGGTTGGAGGACTTGATGCCGAGCAACGTGCGCAGCTCGGCGAGGTTCCCGATCACCGGCACGCCGTGCTCGGTCAAGACGCGCCGCCCTTGCCGGTGGTGGAAGAGCGGATGGTCGGTCGTTCCCTGAAGCCAACCGGTGGCGTCCCAGGCGCTGTCGGATGTCAGGGGCAGCGCAACCTCACGAAAACCGCGCCGTTCCACGAGGCGGCGAGCCTCGGAGCGTACGCGCCAGGCAGAGTCCTTGACGAGGCGCCGACAAATGCGGGCCTGCGCCTCCTCGACCAGGTGATCCCGTACAAAGCGGAGCAGAGCGACGCGCACAGCGGGATCTGAAGATGAATAGAACCGCTCCAGCGCGATCCAGACATGTGCGGCCGACCGGTTGACTGCCGCGTCGTACTCGCAGGAGGCCTTCACTTTTTCCAACGCCTCCGCCATTTGGCCAATACTGGCGGGCAATTGCTGGCTCAACAAATCGAGCTGGGCATGCAATACCTCATCGACCGCCGCGTTAGCTGGGAGCGGGCGCAACACCGCCGAAGGAACACGTTCTAGCGACTCCATCGAATCCGTGCTCCGTATCCAGGTCGCAGGGATGGCACCGAACGGGAGGACGATTCCGAGATCAAGCAGAGGCGCCTCACGCCAGTATCTCGTTCACCACCCTGCCCTGCACGTCGGTCAGGCGGAAGTCGCGCCCGGCGTAGCGATAGGTCAATTTCTCGTGGTCCAACCCAAGAAGGGCGAGCATCGTAGCGTGCAGGTCATGCACGTGGACCTTGTCCTTGACCGCGGCGAAACCGGCGTCGTCGGTTGCGCCGTGGACGTGGCCGTGCTTGACGCCGGCGCCGGCGAGCCAGACGGTGAAGCCGTGGCGATTGTGATCGCGCCCCGGCCGGGTCGTCGGATGCGGAAGCTCGGCCGTCGGCGTGCGCCCGAACTCCCCGCCCCAGAGAACCAGCGTGTCGTCCAGCAGGCCGTGCTGCTTGAGGTCCTTGATAAAGGCGGCGATCGGGCGATCCACGTCGGCGCAGGCGCGCGGCATTCGTTCGTCGAGTTCGCCGTGATGGTCCCAGGGGAAACCGGCGCCATACCAGACCTGGACCATGCGCACGCCGCGTTCCAGCAGTCGGCGCGCAAGGATGAGCTGGCGTGCCTGCACTCCGGGGCCGTACAGGTCGAGCACGCTCTTCGGTTCGCGCGACAGGTCGAAGGCGTCGGTGGCCTCCATCTGCATGCGGAACGCCTGCTCGAAGCTCTGAATGCGCGATTCCAGCCGGCCTTCGTCGGCGCGCCCTGCCTGGTGCAGCCGATTGAGCCGGCCGAGAAGATCGAGCTGCGACCGCTGCTCCGCCGTCGGAATGCGGGCGTTGCGAATGTTCTCGATGAGCTTATCGATCTCCTCGTGCTTGCTGTTGATGAACGTCCCCTGGAAGACGCCGGGTGTGGCAACACCTTTTGGAGACTTCCTTCCCCCGGGTTGATCGCGTACACTCCACCTGTGAGCATGATTCGCAACTTGTGCCCCCCGTCCGCCTACCTGGTAAAATACTTTCAAGCAGCAGTCTCCCGTCCGATGGGGAGCCGTCATGATCGACCTCAAGCAGTTCCGACTGAACCAGAGTCGGTTACCGTCGGAAGAATTGGTGAAGCACAACGGCCAGTATGTCGCCTGGAGTCCCGACGGAGCCAAAATTCTTGCCGGCGATGCTGATCCGCAGAGGCTTGAAGCGACGCTCCGCGCGGCCGGTTTTGATTCCGGCGAACTCCTCGTGACGTTCGTCTGCGTCCCGGAGGAGGTTTCCTGGGGCGGCTGCTTCCTTCCCGACGAGGCTTCCCGATTGTGATTGTCCCCACTTCGCCATGGTCGAATAAGGTGCATAGAATAGTCGTCAGTCGCCTGGTTGGTCTGTTGGCACGCGCAACTCGCCGGGACTTTTCCCCGCAATCTTGGCTCGGAGTCTGGCTACTACTGCTCCGACCCAATCGCGGCCGTAATCGGTAAACGCTCCCTCCTGGATAAGTTGCTCCGTGGCCGCATCTAGCACCTCCAGGAACTTTACCCGAACGGCGGCATCTCCCAGCAACTCATCGAGGAAAACAACCTTTCCGGTGAAAAACCCCTCCCGCTCTTCCTGGAAGAACGTGGCGAGCGCGTCGTTCGGGCCGAAGCGTGCGGCGGCCTGAGCGGCGAGAGCCTCGACGTAGCATTCCACGGCACCGTTGGTGCCCCAGAACACCTCATCGGCTACGTTGAAACCGGCGCTCATTTCAGTTCCAGGATAGGGTAGCCGTGCGGATCAATCCAGAAACAAAAACTCGTTCGCTTCCAGCAACACCTGGGCGAAGCGCTCCCAAGGACTGGGATGCTTCACGCCGACCGGCGCTCCCGCGAAGTCCTTCGCCGCGTCCCAGATCAGCTTCGTCGTCTTCGGCGTATTGGGTGCGCCTTCCATGCGGACGACCGGCGCCCAGGTGAAGCCGGTGTGCGTGTCCCGACCACGGGCGTCGATCACGAAGTCGATCGTGTCGCCGTGCTGAACGGTCACGTCGGCGACGTTTGTCATTTCTTCCGTGCCGTGAACCAGCCAGACGCCGAGCTGGCCCTGGCGGCTGGAGACGATTCGGCCACGGGCGCCGTCGCCGCTCGGCTGGATGGCGTTCGGCTGCACGGACAGCGTCGCGGCGATCGACACCTTGCCGTCGCGCGGGGCGATCCAGCGGCGGATGACCGCGAGCGAGCTGTCGCGCCCGGCGTTGCCGCCGCGCGCGTGCAGAGCGAGGCGGCCGAAGTACGGGTCGTCCTCCTGCGGCCCGCCTTTCCACTGGCCGTTGGCGAAGAAGGGGAATGGCTCAAACTCAACGACCCGACGTTGCGTCTCGCTGTAACTGCCATAGCCGTAACGCCACGCGTCGCTCGCCGTCTCGGCAGGAGCCGGCGCGCTAGCCGCCACGAATTCCAGGCCGATCGCCAACTCCTCGGCGCTGGGGCGCCGGCCGAAGACCAGGCGGTAGAGCGACGTGATGCGCTCGGTCGGTGTTGCCGTCGGCGATTCGGTGCGGCGCGGCTGCGGATTCTTCAGGGTGCGCTGGAGAAAACGAACCCAGCGAAACAGGATGTGCTCGTTGAGACTCTGTCTCTTGGCCAGGGCGCGCACATCGTTGTCGGTCTTCTTTACCACCGACTCGGCGGCGAGGAGATACTGCGCCATCTTTTCCGGAGTGCGATACTCGTTCCGCACTGCGGTGAGTCGTTCGAGAAGATAACGATCCTCTTGCGCGCGTAGCTTGACGAGCTCGTTCTCGGTCGCCAAGTCCACGGGCCGCGGGCTGACCTCGGCCAACTCCGCCATGAGTCCTATGCCCTCGACCGGCATGCGCGACGCGGCGAGGAGGCCGTAGAGCGAGTAGTAATCCTTGGTGGAGATCGGGTCGTACTTGTGATCGTGACAGCGGGCGCACTGGACGGTCAGGCCCAGCAAGCCGCGCGTGACCACGTCGATTTGATCGTCGATCACGTCCGGCAGCGTGCCGGTGAACCAGCGGCTGACGGTCAGGAAGCCGAGCGCCGCCTGCTCGCGCGGCTTCGCGCCCGGAACCTGATCGGCGGCAAGTTGCAGCGTGACGAAGCGGTCATACGGCATGTCCTCGTTGAGCGCCTGTATCACCCAGTCGCGATAGGTGTAAGCGAACGGCCAGCGCTTGTCTTCGCCGGCGCCGACCCAGCGCGTGTCGCCATAGCGGGCGATGTCGAGCCAGTGCCGGCCCCACTTCACGCCGTACTGGGATGAAGTGAGTAATCGGTCCACGGCGCGCGCGTAGGCTTCCGGCGACGTATCCGCCAGAAACGAATCCAACTCCTCCGCGGTCGGCGGCAGGCCGGTCAGGTCGAAGGTAGCGCGGCGCAGCAGTGTGCGCTTATCGGCCGGAGGCGAGGGTTTCATCCCCGTCACTTCCAGTTTGGCGAGGATGAAATAGTCCAGCGCAGCCCGCGGCCAATCCGCCTGGATAATCTTCGGAAGCGGCGGCACCTTGATCGGCTGAAGGCTCCAGAAACGTCGGGCCAAGCTGAGGTCGAGGGGAGCCTTCACCACGGGATTTGAGGCGCCGTGACGCGCAGGCAGCGGCAGGAAACGTTTCGCCCATTCGACAAAATCGACGAGAACGGGCCGAATGTGGTTCTCGAAGAACTCGGCCTCCGCGCGGCCGTCGCGTGTCTGAGCCGCGAGTCGTCCGCCTGATACGACCAAAGTCAGCGCGGCCACGCAGAGGAGGTGCCATCGTCCGTTCATCTTGCCTCGATTGGCTTTTCATCGGGGGCATGGAGGGTATCGTCACTTCGGAAGCCGGTCGTCTTTGCGACCGGGCGTGAATCGGCAACTTGCTGCTCGCGCTTCGAGAGCGTCAGCTCGGCGGGGAACAATCATTGGAACGCTGACGGGCTCGCCTGTCAAGCAGCTTGCCGAGGTCCGAAGGGATGCTCCATGTCGAATCGATGGATCGAGGAAGTCGAGTGCGAACGCGTTTCGTCACTTCGTTACGAGCCTCACGGCCGCGGCACCTCCATCACCGGCGGGCGCGGATACAGTTGCAACGGGTCGCGGCCGGTCTTTTCGATGGTCTTCGCCTGTATCAGAGCCAGATCCTGAGCGATTCGCTGCATGCGCGGATCGTTCGGCGAATCAAAGCCGCCGATGGTGACAGCGCTGCTGCTGCGCGTGTGCAGCACATAGACCTCGAACTTCATCTCGTGCAGAACGCGAGCGGTCTCGCGCGCCTGGAGCGCGGCTTTGTCCAATGCATCTCCTGTCTTGGCGCCGCCCAGTCCGATGGCCGAGAGGAAGCCCTCGTCTTTTTTGTCACGGGTGTCCTGGATGGCCGACGCGCCGCTGTAGTCCTTGACCAGCATCGTGTACGGCTTCGGGTTGTTGAGCAAACTGAATTCTTCATTGGCATTGAATTGTTTCAGGGCCGGATCGGCCTTCTGAGCAGCGCGCTGCGGCGGCAGCGATGGGTTGCGCGTCACGATCGCCGTCGTGAACGGGTTGACACGAAAGCGTTCAAACTTCGGCTGCCCATTCGCGTCCATGACCGGCTTACCCTTCGCATCCACAACCGCCTGAATGAGTGTGTCAGTCGTGGTGCGGCCCGTCGTCGAGACGAGTTCCGGCGGATTCTTGATGACGCGGATGGCCCGGACGGCGACGTTGGCCGTCTCCACATCCGCCCAACCGCCGATCAGTACGCCGTACTGTGCCTCGACGCGGATCGTCTTCAATTTCAGATTCACCGGCTCCTCGCCCGATTGGCGCATCAGCTCCAGGGCCATCTTGTTGGCGTTGTCGAGCCTGTCCTTCTCGCGCTTGCGCTCCTGATCGATGTACATGAAGACGTAGGCTGGCAGCTTGTGTTCGGCGCGGATCTTGTAGACCATTTGCCGGGCCAGCGACTCCGCCTCCGGGCCGGTGTAGTAGGAAACCAGCACCATCCACTCGCCGGCCGCCGCGATGACAGGATAGTCCTTGTTGGGATCGGCCTCGACCTGCTGCGCCGTGCCGCGCCCGACCGTCAACGCCATCAGGACCAGTAGAGATAGCGACCTGCGCATTTCGGTCCTCCTTGACTGAGCGTCCGTTCCGAAAAGTGTTGCTTTTACGAGCCGCGACCGTCAGGGAGCGTTTCTCGCAGGGTCGCGTCAACGCTTCCTGACGGTCGCGGCTCTTACGATCCTCTTCTGAGACCGACTCGGAGAGGTTACTAGCCCCCGGCGCAAGCCGGGGGAGAGAGCCTGACCCCCGGCTTGCGCCGGGGGCTAGTAAATGGTGCCGTGGGTGATCGAGCGCGGGGGTCTATAGCAGAAGGGTCGCGTTCAGTCCAGAGGCCAATTCCTTCCGAGCATACTCTTGCCCGATTCTTGGCCTTTCAAAAATCGCTCGTTTCGAGTCCAATCCGCCGTTGGTCCCTGGATGGACCGCCGCCCTGTGGAAGGATTCCCATTCTGCGCGGATTGCCCGTATGGCGATGCCCTCTGACCTTGACGCAACGCCGGCCCCTGACGCCACGGCGTCGCGCTTGCCGGCCGTGCGCCTTGAGGTGCGGACCGGCGCCAACCGCCCAACGCTCTACGAGGTCGGCGACGCCGGCTTTCTCATCGGCAGCGTACCGGGCTGCGACCTGCGTCTGCCCGGCGCCAATCTGCCGCCCGTTCTCTGCCTGATCTCCCTGAACGCCGCCGGCGCTGGCGTGCGTAAACTCGCTCCCGTCCAGCCCATGACTGTCAATGGTCGTGCCGTCGCTTCGGCCTCTCTCAACTCAGGCGACAAGCTCACCCTCGGCCCGGTCGAAATCATCGTCCGCATCGCGCCGGCCGCGTTGACCGCTGCGCAAGCGCCGCTGCCGGACGCGGAATGCGTGGAGCGATTTCGACAGCTCGAGCTGCGCGAAGCGCAGTTAAAGCTGGATGCCTCCCAGGTCGAGGCCGACTGCCGGCGGCAGACGCAAAAGCTGGAAGAAGCCCGCCTGCGACTTCGCCGGCAGGAACAGGACTTCGCCCTCGCGCGCGGCAACCTCGAAGCCCGCGAACAGGCCTGGCGCGACGGACAGCAGGAACTGGAACGGCAGCGCGCGCTGCTCGCTTCCGGCGGCGAAAAAGCCACGAAAAACGCGGAGGAAGTCCTCGGCTGGCGGCACGAACTGGAGCAGCTCAAGCTGCAACTGCACGAACGCTTCCGCCAGAAGCGCGAGAAAATCACGAAGATGGGACAGGCTGTCCGCCGGGCTGGCCTGCGCGTCCAGCGGAAGAAACACGAGAACGAGGCGGAGAGCGTCCTCCTGAAAGCTGCCCGCCAGGATTTGACGCGCCGGCAATCGGAGCTGGATGCGACCCGCGAGCAATTCGAGCGCGAACGCCAGGTCGTCGCGGAGCAGCACCGCATCACCGCCACGCGGCAGGAGAACGCGCGGAATGAGATGGCAGCGCGCCGCGCCGACGTGGAAAAACGCGAACAAAAGCTGATCGATGAGTACGCGGCCCTCGACAAGGGACAGAAGCAACATCAGGCCGACCTCGTGCGCCTCGACCGCCTCCAGGCCGTGATGGAACAGCGGCAAAAGCAAGTGCAGCAACGCGCGCTGGAAGTGGACCGCCGCTCCGAGCAATTGGAACGGGACACGCGCGAGCTTGAAGCGCAAGCGAACCAACTCGACGAGATGCGCGAGACGTTCACCTGCGAAAATGAGACTTTCGCCGTCCGGAATACAGAACTGGAAGAAACCAGGACACGGCTGGACCAGCGCGCCGCCGCGCTGGAAACCCAGCAGGCGATGCTCTCCACGCTGCGGACGCGCGTCGAGCGGATGCGCGACGAGCTGCGCCGCCAGGAGCAAGCACTGAGCGAGCAGCGCGTCCTGCAGGAGGCAGCAGAGCAAGACGTGCGCCGCCGCGCCGAGGAGACGAAACAGCTTCGCCTGGAACTGGCGAATGAGAAAGAATCGTCCGAGCAGGAGCGCCGTCGGTTCCAGGAGAGAAGCGAGACGCTCGACCGGGCCGTGGCCCAAGTACGGCAAGCGCAGGAGTCACACGCGGCGGCCGAGGCGCAGTTGCATTTGCGTCAGGAGGAAGTGGACGCCTCCGCTGTCCAGCAGGCCGAGCAAGCAGGCATGCTGTTGGCCCGCGGCAAGCAGGTGGAAGAACTGCACGCCCGCGCTGCCGGCGACCGACTGTCACTGCGCGAACGCGAGGCAGCGCTCGCGCGGGCCGAGGAGTCGCTCGGCGCGCTCCAGGAGCAATTACGCCGCCGCGGAGACGAGCTGGCCGAGCGCGAGCGAAACCTGGCCGAACAGCGGCAGCGCGTGGAGGAACAGACGACGCTACTTGACGCCCGCATTCGCGAGTGGGAGGCACAGAAAAAGCTCGGCAGCGAAAACCTGGACGCCATGCGCCTGGAGCTTGGCTCCCGCGCGGCCGCGCTGGACGAAAAGACGATTCTTCTGACTGCCCGCGAGCAGAAGCTCACTTCCGAACGGAACCGGCTCGACGAAGAGTTTCACGCGCTCCAGGGTCAGCAGCAGGCAGCGCAAGCGGAGCGTGTCGCCTTCGCGCTCGAGAAGCAAACGGCCAGCGAGGCGGCAGCGCGGCGACAGGCCGAGCTTGATGCGGCCCGCGCTGAGGCGCTGGAGGTCAGCAGGCAGCTTCCCGACCTGGAAGCGCGCAGCGAGGCGGCCATCGAACGGCTGCTGCGGGGCCGTGAGCAACTGCGCGAACACCTCGCGGAGCTACACACTTTCACCCGTCAGGGTCGCGAAGACCTGGAGGAGGCGCGGAAGCAACTCCACGACGAGGCCGAGCGCGTGCGTCAAAAGGAATTGCAACTGCACGGCGTCCGCGACGAACACCGCCTCGCCGTCGCCGCCTTTCGGCAGCAGCTCGTCGAGTGGCAGGGCAATTTGACCGAGATGCGGCAGTCGCTCCTCCGCGGTGAATCGCGGCTCGACCGGCGTTCCGCCGAGGTCGAGGAGCGGGCACAGCAGGTCGCGGTCGTGCGCCAGGAGTTAGCCCATCAGGCCGAACAGTTGCACGAGGCGGAGCGCGAGGTCGAGGAAAAACGCGGCGAAATGACGCGCCACCTCAGCGAGATGCGCGAATGGTATCGTAAGAAGATGCGCGAACTCTCCGGCATCGACTCCGAGACATTGGAAGACGACGGACGCGGGCCGTCAGCGCTGGGCAGGGCTACCATTCCGTCGCCGCAAGAGATTCTGGCGCTCAACGACCGCGGCATTCTGGCCCTGACCGGCGAGGTGGACCCCGGCGACCGTCAGCTCGGCGACTTGCTCCGCTCGCTCGAGCTCATTGACGCCGATACGCTGATCGCCCTCTTGATGGAAGCCCGCCGGCAACGGCGTTCCTTGCGGCAACTGCTGCTCGCCGGCAACTATCTGACGCTGTACCAGATGGCCCTGATCGAGGCCGGGAATCTCGACGGCCTGGTGCTCGGTCCGGTGCGCGTCATCGACCGACTCAGCGCGACGCCGCGCGAGGCGGTCTATCGCGTGTATGACCCGCGCACCAACCGCGAGGCCTTGCTGCGCCACCTCGCTGAGGCCGAGATGGAGGACGCGGTACGGCCGGACGAGTTTCGCCAGCGCTTCGCCGCCGCCGCGGGGCTTCAACACGCTCATCTGGCTGCCACGTATGAGGTGCTGGACCTCGGCGGCCGCCCGGCGGTTTTGCAGGAGTGGCTCAACGGCCTACCCAGCTCCGATTGGCCGACGCTGGCCGCGGCGCCCGGCGTCTGGTATCGCCTCCTGTCGCAGGCAGCATTGGCTCTGCAAACGGCGCACGCGGCGGGACTGGTCCACGGCCATTTGCAGGCCCATTCATTCATCCTGACCGGCGACGGCGTCCTGAAGCTCACCGGTCTGGGTGAGCCGCGCTGGTTGACGGACAAGGCTGCCACGATCGCGGAAGAGCCGACAGTAAGCGCCGACCTGACAGCGCTCGGCCGGGTCGCGGCCGGCTGGGCCGACAGCACGCCGAATCGCAAAGGCGGCCGGACCAAATCTTTGCCCGAAGTGCTTCAAGCCATCGTCCGCCGCCTGGAATCCGACCAGTCCGGCGAACGCTTCGACAGTACCGCAGCCCTCCTCGAAGCGCTCGACCTGGCAGGCGCTGAGGTGCCCACGAACGCTACCGCCTGGGAGCGCTTCCTCAAACAGGTGCGCGAACAATCCGACGATGTTGCGCTCCGCCGAACGGCGTGACACGTCAACACTCCAACCGTGCAACGAATCGGTCGGTTCTCACCACTTCTCGTAAGCTATCAGGGGGAAGCCTGTTTCGCCCAACCCACCTATCCGGGCGAACGGCATCACGCTTGCACAGTTCATCATGGCTCTCGCCATCGTGCGCCGGGCCAGTCCCTGAACGTCGCCGGGAAAACTCGCACCAGGAGGAGATAGCGAATGGCTTCGCTGACGGTCGTCGTCGAAAACCCCGCACCGACCGGGGTGTTCATCGATCCCAATGATTCCCAACCGCTGCGCGCCGAAGCGTTCGGTCTCGAACACCTCGAACAATATGCACGCGAGCTCGCGGCCGCCTCTACGGTGGCCAAGCCGCAGTTCGCCCGGCAGCCGTTGCTCCGGCGCTTTCACGACAGCGGCCGCGTTCTCGAACAGGTCTATCACCTTGTCGGTGAAGTCGCCCGTCAGGGAGAAACCCTCTCCCCGGACGCCGAATGGCTCGTCGACAATTACTACATCGTCGCGAATGTCATCCGCGAAGTGAAACAGGATCTTCCCTCCGGTTACTACGAGGAGTTGCCGATCCTTGCGGAAGGGCCGGCACGCGGCTTTCCGCGGGTCTTCGCGCTGGCACTCGGATTGATCGCGCACACCGACAGCAGCCTGGACGAGAACGAAATCGCCCGCTACGTGCGCGCTTACCAGGGCGTCGTTCCGCTCTCCATCGGCGAGCTGTGGGCCGTCCCCACCATGCTCCGGCTGGGGCTGATCGAAAATCTGCGGCGACTCGCCAGTCAGCTGTTGCAGACCCGCTGCGATCGAGAACTCGCCCTTTCGTGGGCCGGGAAACAACTTGCACAGCCGCCCGCATCACCGAGACATGTAGTCGCTCCGGAACGGTTGAGCGACACCTGTGTGGTCAGCTTGTTGCAGTTGCTGCGCGATCAGGGGACGGCCGGCCCTACAGTCGAGTGGTTGGAGGAGTGGCTGATCCAAAAGGGCGGCACCGTCGGCGAAGTACTCCGCCGCGAGCATCAGCACCAGGCCGCCAACCAGGTTTCGATCGGCAACGCCATCACGACCCTG
>JBBQPD010000016.1:0-19243 GCA_038331535.1 Gemmatales bacterium
TGAGGAGCTACATGTAGCTTGTTTACGTTTCGCGCGCGAAACGTAAACAAGCTCCATGTCGCTCCCGGAACTCCCCACGCTGAACCAAGCCATGACCACCGACCTCTCCGCCCTGCTCGATGCCGATCCCGCCGTCTTCGATGTGCAGACCACCGCGGCCGGGCCGGGCGGCAAGCTGCCGTTGACCGAGGAGCTATTGCGCGAAGCGCCCAGCGGCGACCTGTTCGGCTGGACGCAGAATGCCGGCATGGGCTGGAACCCCGCTGAATTGGGGCGGCGCGAGTTTCTGATTCTCAGCACGTCCGGCGGCCTGCGCGACGCGGACGGGACGCCGATCGCCCTCGGTTATCACACCGGGCACTGGGAAGTCGGCTTGTTGATGAAGGCGGCGGCGCAGGAGTTGAAGGCGATCGGCTGCCTGCCGTTCGCCGGCTTTTGCACCGACCCCTGCGACGGCCGCACGCAGGGCACGGCCGGCATGATGGACAGCCTGCCGTATCGCAACGACGCGTCGATGGTGCTGCGCCGGCTGATCCGCTCGCTGCCGACGCGGGCCGGCGTGATCGGCGTCGCCACCTGCGACAAGGGATTACCGGCCATGATGATGGCCCTGGCCGCGTCCCGCGACCTGGCGACGATCCTGATCCCCGGCGGCGTCACGCTGCCGCCGACGCACGGCGAAGACGCCGGCAAGATTCAGACCATCGGCGCTCGCTTCGCGCACGGACAGATTTCGCTCGAAGAGGCGGCCGAGATGGGCTGTCGGGCCTGCGCCTCGCCCGGCGGCGGCTGCCAGTTTCTCGGCACCGCGGCCACGGCGCAGGTCGTCGCCGAGGCGCTGGGCATGGCCCTACCACACGCGGCGCTGGCGCCGTCGGGCCAGCCGATCTGGCTGGACATGGCCCGACGTTCCGCCCGCGCCGTCGCCCGCATGCAGGCGCGCAAGATTCACACCCGGCACATCCTCACCGACGCCGCCGTTCGCAACGCCATGACGGTCTACGCGGCCTTCGGCGGCTCGACGAACCTGCTGCTGCACATCCCCGCCATCGCCCACCAGGCCGGGCTGCACCGGCCTACGGTCGAGGACTGGAACGTTATCAATCGCCGCGTGCCGCGCCTCGTGGACGCCCTGCCAAATGGACCGGTCGGCCATCCGACGGTGCGCGTCTACCTCGCCGGCGGCGTGCCGGAGGTGATGCTGCACCTGCGCCGACTCGGCTTGCTCGAACTCGACGCCTTGACCGCCACTGGCGAACCGCTGGGCGTTGCGCTCGACTGGTGGGAGAAGTCCGAACGCCGCTTGCGGCTTCGCTCCCTCCTCCGCGAAAAAGACGGCATCGACGCGGACCAGGTCATCATGAGTCCGGAGCAGGCGCAGGCGCGCGGCCTGACTTCGACCGTAACGTTCCCGCGCGGCAACCTCGCGCCGGAAGGCTCGGTCATCAAAAGCACCGCCATCGACCCGAGCGTCGTCGATGCGGACGGCGTCTATCGCAAGGTCGGCCCGGCGCGAGTGTTCACCAGCGAAAAGGCCGCCATCGCCGCGATCAAGGGCCACGGCCCCGACCGCGTGCAAGCCGGCGACATCCTGGTGCTGATCTGTCGCGGGCCGATGGGGTCGGGCATGGAGGAGACGTATCAGATCACGTCGGCGCTGAAGCACCTCAGCTGGGGCAAGCAGGTCGCCGTCGTCACGGACGCGCGTTTCAGCGGCGTTTCGACGGGCGCGTGCATCGGCCACGTCGGCCCGGAGGCGCTGGCCGGCGGCCCCGTCGGCAAGGTACTCGACGGCGACCGCATTCAGATCGTCGTCGATCGCAACCGACTGTCCGGGACCGTCGATCTCGTCGGCGAGGCGACAGGCCCGTTATTTAGCCCGGAAGAAGGGACGAGAGTGCTGGCACGCCGGCAACCACGGCCGGACCTGGCGCCGGACCCAAACCTGCCTGATGACACGCGGCTCTGGGCTGCGCTGCAGCGCGTCAGCGGCGGAACCTGGGGCGGGTGCGTCTATGACGTGGACGCGATCCTGGCGGGGTTGAATCCTGTTGCTTCGTGATGTGGGCTCGCATAATTGGTAGTGTAGCGTTCGACCGCCGCTTGCGGCTTAGAGTCTGTCCCAGAAGTAGGATTTACGAGCCGCGACCGTTAGGGAGCTTTAGAGGTACGCCGCGACAAGCGCTCCCTGACGGTCGCGGCTCGTAGATAAAGACCCCTTCTGGGACAGACTCTTAGCGGTCCGACGCCGCTAAGCCGCAAGCGGCAATCTCCGAGATCTTGCCTTATGACAACCACCGACGCGCCGAAAGACGCCGCTCCCCTGCTGCGAACGCTCGCGCCGGCCTTGCGCGGCCTGGAGCGCCGGCTGCGCGGCTGGCTCGACGGACCGCATCGCTATCCGCTGTCCACGATCGCCCGCGCCTCGCTGGAAGGATTGGCCGACGACCTGCGCCGCCAAGCCGAGGCGCTCGACGTCGATCGGCCGTTGCTCGTCATCATGCTCATGGGCGGCACCGGCGTCGGCAAATCGACGACGCTCAACGCCCTCGCCGGCGGAGCCATCGCCCAGGCGTCGTTCACCCGCCCGACGACGCGCGATCCCGTCGTGTATTACCACTCTTCCGTTCGCCCCGACCGTCTCGATCCGGCCCTGCGCCACTGCCGCCTCGCCCCCCACGATCGGCCGGAGCTGGAGCACAAAATCCTCGTCGATACGCCTGATCTCGACAGCAACGACCTTGCCAACCGCGACAAGCTCATCAGCCTTCTGCCGGTCGCCGACGTCGTCCTCTATGTCGGCTCGCAGGAGAAATATCACGATCAACTCGGCTGGGAATTGTTCCTCGAACACCGTAAACGCCGGGCGTTCGCCTTCGTCCTCAACAAGTGGGATCGCTGCATCCACGCCGGCGCCGCCGGATTGCGGCCAGACGAAGACCTACTGAAAGACCTCAAAGCGCAGGGGTTCGAGAACCCGCTGCTCTTCCGCACCTGCGCTCAACTCTGGGTGGACCGCGCTAAACTCGCTTCGGGCGCCGGGGCGGAAAATGGCGCCCCGCTGGCGCTGCCGGAACCGCCGGAGGGCGAGCAGTTTCGCGAGCTCGTCAACTGGCTCGAAGCCGGACTGACCCGGCTGGAGATTGAGGCGATCAAGGCCCGCGGTGTCGGCCAACTCTTCACGCATCTGAGTGATTCCCTCACCGCGGCCAGCCCACCCGACCTGGCCGAAGTGGCGGCCCGGACGCGCATCGCCTGGGAAAAGCCGCTCGCCGAGGAAGCCAACACGACGACGGAAGTTTTGCTGCAATCGCTCGAACCGTATCAACGCGAGATCGAGCATCACTTCGCCCTGGAAGGACAACGGCGTTTCCGGGGCGTCATGGCCAGTTACCTCGCCATGTTCACGAAGTTCCGCTACCTCGGCAGCACGCTCCGCGACCGTATTCCGCTGGTGCCGAAGTCGCGCGGCGAAAGCGCCGTGCCGAGCTGGGATCTGTCGATGTTCACGTTCGTGTGCAGCGACGTGGCCGGCAATCGCATGCTCGACTCGCGCGGCAAGGCGCTGGCCAACCACCTGCTCGTCGAGGCCGACACGCAGGGCTTCCCCGTAGACATCCTCAGCGAGCCGGTGGAGGCCGTCGCCCGGCTCGACTGGCGGCAGCGCTACGCGAAAAGCCTGAGCGAGGTGCTCCAGCAGGTCGAGCGGCAGTGGAGCGAGCCGACGGGGTCGCGGCGCGCCATCCAGGGCGTCCTCGTGTTCTTCGCCGACTGGTTACCGCTGACCGCGTTTTTCGCGGCAATCGGCATTCTGTTATGGCGCTACTTCGATCCGTATGACCGCAAATACGATGTGCCGCTGAACCACGTTTTCCTGCCGCCGATTGTGCTGCTGGGCGTGCTGGTGTTGTTGCACCTGCTGATCTCGCTGCTGCTGCCGATGCGCTGGCCTGCCATCCGCGACGAATTCAAAAAGCGGCTCGGCGAACGGTTGCAGAACGAGCTGGACAGTACCTATGCGACGGTGCCGGGCGCGGTGGCGGCGGCGCTGGAAGAGGAGCGCAAGCAGATCGAGAAAATCGTCGGCGAAACGAAGGAGGTCGGCTCCTGGCTGCATGAGCGCGAGGAGGCGGCAAGCATCTCCGGGTTGTACGGAAAATGAGCGGGGCGTTCAGTCCTGCTCGTTTTCCGCCCTATCGGCGGTGTCCACCGATTCCACGAGCGGCTGTCTGCTCAGATGGCACCAGATGCCCAGCAGCCGGCAGAAGAACGTACTCCAGAATAATCCGCTCACCCAGACGCAGGCCAGCAGCAACAGACCCTTCGACTTGCTGTCGCGAACCACCTCCAGGCATTCGACCAACACCAACCCATGACCGAGGAACAGCAGCGCCGCGGCAACAACGACGGCCAGCGCGCGCCAGCCCAGGCGATGCGCCAGATCGACGACCGCCACGGGGTTGAGGTCGCGCCAGCGGCCGCGATCGCTAACCGACAACAGGGCGAACATCCAGTACGAGATCGTGGCAATGCCAAGCTCGCCGAGGATCAGCCAATCGAGCAGGTGCGGATCGCCGCATTGCAGCCAGTAGTACCAGGCGGCGCTGGCGAAGATAACCGGACCAGCCGCGAAACAGGCGAGCCACTTGGCGCCGCTGAGCATGACCACGACCAGCGGATGGGCCGACAGGCGGATGTAATAGACTTCACCCGCCGTCGCCGAGGTCAGAACGCACTCCAGAAAACTGCATGGGATGCCGACCAGCAGCACCAGCAGCAGCACGCACATCAGGTGAAACATCCGCAGCATGAGGGGATCAGCCGGCGGCTCGGCCAGAAAGCGCGGCAGCAACGCGACCATGACGGCGCTCAGCACCGACATGAGGAGGGCCGCGCCGAAATACAGGTGCCAGGCGCGCAAGGGGTAGAGGAGACACTCGTGCCAGTGTTGCTCCAGAATCCGTCCGGGCGGATTGGGCTGGCGCGGCCCGCGCGCGGAGACGAGACGTACCAGGCGCGTGTCGAGAGGGCGCGGCGCTTCCGAAATCACGGCATCCGCCGGAGATGGACCCGAGACGGAAGCGGCTGCACGCTCGCGAGTGCGGCGCTGTCGTTCCGCCGGCGTCATCGGCGCCGCGACGGTGCCGGCGTGCGTCGGTTTCAGCGACGGAATGCCGACCGGCGATCCGCAGCGCGGACAGACCGAGCGGCGCGCGGCCATGTTGTCGCGCGCCTTCAGATGTTTACCGCAGCTGCAAATGAACTTGATGGTCATCGGCGCCGGTCAATGATTCACCGCGGAGGACGCAGAGGAAAACAATATCGAAATCGTCATCCAGAATCATACGGCTGAAGCCCATCGGAAGATCAAAAGCTGATAGCTGATAGCTGTCAGCTATCAGCTCGTTCTCGTACCCCATTGCTGCTGGGTACGAGCGGACGGCCGATTTCCATAGGGCGGACAACCTGAAGGTCAATAATCGGGAAACCGTCGCGGTTTTTCCTTCGTTATCCTCTGCGCATCCGTTATTCTTTACTTCTCTCCCCCATCGCGCGGTTAGGACAAACACGTCGCGGAACGAATCACGAACGGATTCCGGCTACTGGCAATCATTCTCGGTCTGTTGAGAGGATATACCGTGAAACTCCGCACTCATTGGCTCAACGGCGGCCTGCTCGCCGCCGGTTTCGCTCTTCTTCTCGCCATTCCCGTTCCGTCGCGCACTGAGGAGCCATCGACGACGACGCGCGAGCAGGAGATCGCCGACCTCGAACGGCAGATCGCCGAGCTGAACAAGAAGCTCGCCGAGCTGCGCAAGACAGAACCCGTCTCCCCCGCGGTCAAGCCGGAGAGCGGCCTGCCCGAAAGCTGGGTGAAGTCGCTGCACTGGCGCGGCATCGGCCCGGCGGCGATGGGCGGTCGCATCGTCGCTCTGTCGGTCTTCGAGGCCGACCCCACTACTTACTGGGTCGCGACCGCGTCCGGCGGCCTGCTCAAAACGATCAACAACGGCGTCACCTTCGAGCATCAGTTCGACCGGGAAGCGACCGTGTCGATCGGCGACGTGGCCGTGGCGCCATCGGACCGGAATATCGTCTGGGTCGGCACCGGCGAGAATAACCCGCGCAACTCCGTCTCCTACGGCGACGGCGTGTACAAGTCCATCGACGGCGGCAAGACCTGGAAGAACATGGGGCTGAAGAAGACGTTCCAGATCGGCCGCGTCGTCGTGCATCCCAAGAATCCAGAGATCGTCTACGTCGGCGCTCTGGGCCGGCTCTACGGTCCCAGCGAGGAGCGCGGCGTCTTCAAGACGATCGACGGCGGCAAGACCTGGAACAAGGTGTTCTATCTCGACGACAAGACCGGCATCATCGACTTGCAGATGGACCCGTCGAACCCGGAGGCCCTGCTCGCGGCGGCGTGGGAGCGCAAGCGCGACGGCTTCGACAGCCATCCCGGAGACGCGGTTCCCGTCGAGGAGGGTTACGACCGCTATGACCCAAGCAAGAAGTGGGGGGTGAAGAGCGGCATTTATCGCACCATTGACGGCGGCAAGACCTGGAACCGCATCACCAAGGGTCTGCCAAGCAGCGAGATGGGACGCATCGGCATCGACTTCTATCGCAAGGATCCGAAGTCGGTGTACGCCATCATCGACTGCGCCAAGATCGGCATGGGTACGCCGCCGAAGCAGACGTTCCTCGGCGTTCAGGCCGATCTGGAGTTCAAGGAGAGTGGCGTCAAGGTCAGTGCCTTGACCGCGGGGTCGCCGGCAGCCAAGGCGATGCTCAAGGTCGGCGACGTCATCAAGGCCATCGACAAGGACGACGTGCCGAACTTCGACAAGCTCGGCGAAATCATCCAGGCCAAAAAGGCGGGCGACAAAGTGACGCTCACCGTGCAGCGCGACAAGGAGACGCTGAAGCTGGAAGTGACGCTGGAAGATCGCGCCGCGGCCAATCCAGGCGGAGAGGGACAACCGGGCGGAAGGCAGCGGTCGCCAGTGATCTCCATGTTTGGCGCGTTGCTCGAAGACGTGGAAGGCGGCGGACTCAAGATCGCGCGTGTGATCGAGGACGGTCCCGCGAGCAAGGCGGCCCTGCTGGCCGGCGATGTGATCAAGACGGTAAACAAGCAGCCGGTGAAGACGCTGCGCGAGTTCGGCACGATGCTGGCCGAGAAGAAAGCGGGCGACAAGCTCGCGCTGCAGATCGTCCGCGAAAAGGAAACGAAAGAAGTCGAAGTCACTCTGACAGCGCCGGCCCAGGGATTTGGCCCCGGCGGAGCGACGGCGCTGCGACCGTACAGTTTCTGGTATGGCGGCCAGCGCGAGAACGTGCAGAACATCCAGGGCAAGGACGGCCACGAATACGGCGGCGTCTACAAGTCATCCGACGGCGGCGAAACCTGGACGCGCATCAACAGCGTCAACCCGCGGCCGATGTATTTTAGCCAGGTGCGCGTCGATCCGAGCGACGACAAATACCTGTACGTCCTCGGCATTTCGCTCTATCGGTCGAGCGACGGCGGCAAGACGTTCAAGGGCGACGGTGCCAACGGCGTCCACCCCGACCAGCACGCGCTCTGGATCGACCCGCGCGACGGCCGGCACATGATCGTCGGCTGCGACGGCGGCTTCTACGCCACCTACGACCGCATGAATCACTGGGATTTCCTGAACACGATGGCCATCGGCCAGTTCTATCACGTCGCCATCGATAGCAGCAAACCGTACCGCGCCTTCGGCGGCCTGCAAGACAACGGCAGCTGGGGCGGTCCAAGCCACGGCCTGACCGGGCGCGGGCCGATCAACGAAGATTGGGTCGTCGTCAGCGGCGGCGACGGCTTCGTCTGCCGCGTCGATCCCAACGATCCCGACCTCGTCTACTACGAGAGCCAGGACGGCAACATCGGCCGCCGCAATCTGCGCACCGGCGAGGCCGGGCGCATCCGCCCCATCCCGGCTCAAGGACAGCCCGGCTACCGCTTCAACTGGAACACGCCGTACATCCTGTCGTCGCACAACCCGCGCATCTTCTACAGCGCCGGCAACTACGTCTTCCGCTCACTCAAGCAGGGGGCGGAGCTGAAGGTGATTTCGCCGGAGATCACGCGCACGCCGCGCGGCAGCGGCACCGCCGTCGCCGAGTCGCCGCGCAACCCCGACGTCCTCTACGCCGGCACCGACGACGGCAACCTGTGGGTGACGCGCGACGGCGGCAACAAATGGACGAACCTGACCGACAAGATGATCGAGAAAAAAATCATCCCCGGCGCACGCTGGGTGGCGACCATCGAGCCGTCGCGCTACAAGGAGGGCCGCTGCTACGTCGTTCTTGACGCCCATCGCTCCGACGACGATGCGCCGTACGTGTTCCTCACCGACGACTTCGGCGAAACCTGGCAAGCGCTGCACGGCAACCTGCCGACCGGCTCGACGCGCTGCCTGCGCGAAGACATCAAGAACGAAGACGTCCTCTATCTCGGCACCGAGTTCGCGGTTTACGCTTCGCTGGACCGCGGCAAGACGTGGTCGAAGATCAACAACAACCTGCCGACGGTGGCGGTCCACGATTTCGCCCAGCACCCGACGGCGGGCGAGATGGTGGCGGCGACGCACGGCCGCAGCCTGTGGATTCTCGACGTGTCGGCCCTGCGGCAAATGAAGCCGGGCACGGCGAAGGAAGACGTGAAGCTGTTCGAGCCGGCGACGGCAACGCGCTGGCGCTCGGAGCCGGAGCGCGGCTCGGCCTACGGCACCGGCAGCCGTCTCTTCGTCGGCGAAAACCCGCCGGCAGGCGCTCAGATTTACTTCGCCCTCAGCAAGAAGGCCGAGAAAGGCGTGAGCCTGAAGGTAGTGGACTTCACCGGCCAGACGGTGAACACGCTCAAGCCGAAGAACGAGCCGGGCCTGCAGCGCGTCATCTGGGATCTGACACGTGGCGGCGGCATCGGCCCGCGCCGGGGAGGCGGCTACGCGGCGCCGGGCATGTATC
This sequence comes from Gemmatales bacterium, assembly GCA_038331535.1. GTDB lineage: Bacteria > Planctomycetota > Planctomycetia > Gemmatales > Gemmataceae > JBBQPD01. Next base: position 9,001 of record JBBQPD010000016.1, read on the forward strand.
GCGTGGTGCTAACGGTGGACGGCAAGGACTATGCGCAGAGCCTGCGCGTCGAGGTCGATCCGACCATTGCGACAACGACCCTGGCCGCGGAGGAGGAGAAGAAGCCAGGACGCGAGGATGATGATTGATCTGGCTTCCGGCTCGTTGGGGGGTGAGGCAGTCTTGACCCGTCCGGCCCTCTGCCCAGCGAGACCCAGTGTCTCGTGGCGGCACCGAGCCTCGCTTGTTTTCTCTCGTTCCCAAACTCCCGTTTGGGAACGCAGTCCGCGAAACTCTGTTTCGCGTCTCCACCGTAATGGCAACCCTGCCATTAGCCATTGGCCGGCCCGTTGGCGTCGATCTGGGCATGCACTTGCCGGCGGACCTCTTCCCAGGGGATTGGCTGCACCTTTCCGGAGTCGATTTCATCGGCTCGGCGTCGAAGTTCCGCGGCCCACGCCGGATGCAACGAGTCCGGCGGTGAAGGAATCGTCTCCGCGAGTAACTCCGCCAACTCGGCCCGCTCGGCATCGGGCAGGGCAAGGGCGTCATCCAATAGCTCAGCAACCGTTCGTGACATGGCGCAACCTATTCTCGTTCGACGCGCTCGATTACCGCTTGCGGCTTAGCGGTGCCTGACCGCTAAGCCGCAAGCGCAGTCATACACGCAGTATAACGGCTGTTACACGCAACGTCCCCGTTCGCCGGGAGAGGGACGAACGGGGACGTGTCTGCTTTTCGATTAGTAGCGGCCACCACCACCGCCACTGCTGCGGCCACCGCCACCGCCGAAGCCGCCACCACCGCTGCGGCCACCACCACCGCCGTAGCCGCCGCCGCCAGCGCTGCGGCCGCCTCCACCGCCGGCGCCGCCCTCTTTGGGACGGGCCTCGTTTACAGTCAACGGCCGGCCGCCCATCTGCTGGCCGTTCAACGCCGTGATGGCCGTCTGGGCCTCGGCGTCACTCCCAATCTCCACGAAGCCGAAGCCCTTGGAGCGACCGGTGTCCCGGTCCATGATCACTTGCGCAGACGTCACGGAGCCATGCACTTCGAACATCTGCTGCAGCTCGCTGTCGGTCACCGTGTAGGGCAGGTTCCCGACATACAACTTCTTGCCCATGATGGGCCTCCCGGAAAGAAACTGAGGTCTGCCGCCTCCCTCGACGAGACGGCGTCTTACAAAAGTGGTTCAGGAAAGGCTTCTGGTGAGATGGGTCTTACGACTATCGCGGCCATGGACCGTTCACGAACCCGTGGCAGCATAGTAGTAAATCGCCTCAATCGTGGCTAGATGGAAATCGAAACAATTTAGAAAATAAAAATGTCTAGCCGGGAACTGGCGGGGCGAGGCTCAGGGCAGTCGTCGGACAGACGAGCACACACAGGGCGCACGCGACGCAATCGAGCGGCCGCGGCAGCCACGGCAGCGCGCCGGCCATCTCCAGGCAGCCGGTCGGACAGACCGCGACGCAGTCGCCGCAGCCATTACAGCGTGTTTCGTCGAGGAGCGGCAATTCAAGCACGCGGGGTTTCTCCGCGAGGCTTCATGAGTCCGGCGACGATCTCCGGCAGCTGCTCGCGCGGCTGGGGCGGAAACAAAACGTAACCAGCGCCGAGATCCCACGCCAGGCCGGCCAGGGACGGGTGATCGACGTCGCCGACCAGCACCGTCGCCGCGTCCGGGAACAGCCGGGTCACGTATTCCAGAAGGGCAAGCTCGCGTTCGAGGTCGCGGCCGGTTTTGATGACCAGCACGGCGCGGCCTCCCTGACGCAAGAGGCGCTGGCATACGGCGGACTGGCGCGGCTCGTGCAGCGCCCACTTGTGCAGCTCGGCGACCGGCCGCAATTGCGCCGCGAGCCGGCCGTCGCCCTCGACGATCAGAAGCATCGGATGACGCATAAGGAAAACTCTTACTCCATTACTCCGAACCGCTGCGATTGAGGTGAACCAGGGAACGCGAACTCTGGCCTCCGTGGTATGGTACCAGCCCAGAAGTCGGCAGCGCCTTCTCCCAGAAGTATGTATCCTAACAGCGCTGGGTACAGGCCGCCGGCTTTCTCTGGGCCGTCTTTCACGAGCGGCCCGGGTTCTGGGCCTTCCGAGCGCGGCATTGGTTGACGACCAGGCTGCGACCGGACCCTGGAAGAAGGTCGATCCCTATAACAGATCCCTGGTAGAGATCCCGATCCCGCGTGGTCGTGTCGCTCATTTTTTTGAGGTGGTTCGTCATGGTCCAACCACAAACCGCATTATGAAACTCATCATCGTGTCCAACCGCCTCCCCGTCTCCATTCGCGAGGAGGAAGGAAAGCTGCGCGTCGCTCAAAGCCCGGGCGGCTTGGCCTCCGGGCTGCGGACCTACCTCAATTCGCCCCGTTGCCCGCTCAAGTCCGGCTACGTCTGGATCGGCTGGCCCGGCGGACCGATCCGCCCTGAACTTCAGCCCGAGACAACCCTCCGATGCCGAGACGAGTTCGCCGCCAAACCCGTCTTCCTCACGCGCGAGGATACCGAAGCCTTTTATGAGGGCTTCTGTAACAACACCCTCTGGCCGTTGTTCCACTACTTCCCCTCTCTCGTCGCCTACGACGAAAGTTCCTGGGGCTGCTACGAGCGCGTCAACCGAATCTTCTGCGACGCGGTGCTGGAAACGGTCGAGCCGGGCGATCTCGTCTGGGTCCACGATTACCACTTCCTGCTGCTGCCCGCCCTGCTCAAGCAGAAGATGCCCGGTCTGCGCATCGGCTTCTTCCTGCACATACCCTTCCCGTCCTTTGAGACCTTCCGGCTGTTGCCCGACCGCTGGCGTGCCGCGCTCCTGGAGGGTCTGCTCGGGGCCGACCTCGTCGGCTTCCACACCCACGACTACACCCGCTACTTCCTCAAATGCGTCCATCGAATCCTCGGTCCCGAAGACGAGATGGGCCAGATCCTGCTGACCGATCGTGTCGTCCAGGCCGAGACCTTCCCTATGGGAGTCGAGTTCGACACCTTTTCGGAAAAGGCCACGGGGGAAGAAGCAGTGCGCGCGCGCGACGAGCTTCGTCGTCCCCTCGGCGACTGCCGGATTGTCTTGTCGATTGACCGCCTCGACTACACCAAGGGCATCGCCCACCGCTTGCTGGCCTATCAGGCGTTTCTGGGGGACAATCCCGCATGGCACGGCCGGGTGGTGTTGCTCATGGTGGTCGTGCCGTCGCGCACGGGTGTCGTGGACTACCAAAAGATGAAGTCCCGCATCGACGAGCTGGTGGGCGGCATCAACGGCCGCTTCGGGACACTGACGTGGACTCCGGTCCTGTACCAGTACCGCTCCTTCCCGCAGGAACAACTGGTACCGCTGTACGCTGCCAGCGAGGTGATGCTGGTCACGCCCATGCGCGACGGGATGAATCTGGTTGCCAAGGAGTACGTCGCCGCGCGAGCCGACGGCACCGGCGTGCTGATCCTCAGTGAGATGGCGGGAGCGGCCAGTGAGCTGGGCGAAGCATTGATCGTCAATCCCAACGACGTCGTCAGCGTCGCCCGCGCCATCAAGACGGCCCTGGAGATGCCGGCCGAGGATCAGCGGCGGGCCATGGACGCCATGCGCCAGCGGCTGCGCCGCTACGACGTGGCCCGCTGGGCCGACGAGTTTCTGTCGGCGCTGCGCGAGAACCGCTCGCGCCTGGACCAGCGGCTCCTGTCCGGGGTGATGCGCGACCGGATCGTCTGGGACTTCCGCCACGCGGCACGCCGCCTGCTGCTGCTGGATTACGACGGCGCGCTTCTGCCCCTGAGCGAGGGGACGAACCGGGGTCGGCCCGCCCCCGAGCTGCTGTCTACCCTAACCCGGCTGACCGAGACTGCCGACATCGTGATCGTGAGTGGGCGGACTCGCCCGGTACTGATGGACTGGTTCGCCGGGCTAGACGCCATCCTGGCGGCGGAGGACGGGGCCTGGATCAAGGAACGCGGCGGGGAGTGGGCCACGGCGGTGGTCCAGACTTCCGACTGGAAACCCAAGATCCGCGACCTGATGGAACGCTACGTGGACCGCCTACCGGGAGCCTGGGTGGAGCAGGGGGACTTTACCCTGTCCTGGCATTTCCGCAGGGCCGATCCGGACCTGGCTTCGCTCCGCGGCCGCGAGTTGGCCGAACACCTTCTGAGCCTGACGGAGGCCAGCGATTTGAAAGTGGTCGAGAGCGGCCGGGAGATCGAGGTCCGACCGTCGGGGGTGGGCAAGGGCGCTTGCTGCCAGGCGCTGCTGGCGCGGGGCTACGATTTTGTCCTGGCGGTCGGCACCGACGTCACGGACGAAGAGCTATTCCGGGCGCTGCCCGAATCGGCCTACTCCATCCGCGTCGGTATCGCGAAGTCTTACGCCCGCTTCAACGTCCGCAGCCGCGTCCAGGTGCGGGAACTGCTCGCCGCCCTGGCCGCCTTACCTCCGGGTTGATGCTTCACGACCGAGCGAGCAATGGACTCAGTCGGGCGAATCTCCGCTGCGGCCGCTATTTCGGGAGAGAACATCTCTCCTTCCTTCACCCCGTCTCCGCCCGCTTCAGACCGTTCACCACCCGAACGGATGGCTCGCCGTACACACAAAGGCCAAGGCACCCTGATCGGCGTGCCTGAGCGCGGCCGGTTGATCCTACGGTAGAGCCGACCAAAACGAGAACGAAACAACGGCCTGTTCCGCCCGCCGAAAAAATGCTGTCACACAGCGTGCGTTCTCCCTTGTAACGAGAACAGGAGCGTCAAGAACTTCTCTCTTGAGCCTCCGCTCGCTTTCAATCTTGGCGGACCAACCGCCCAACTAACCCGTGCAGTCGATCGCGGAACAGTGACAGGCGCCGAGGCGCCCCTTCGACCGCGTGCGCGCCGGCCGGCGTCGTTCAGCAGGAGTGAAGAGCCATGCCTTCCCCCGAAATCCTGGACTTCCCGAAGCTGCTCGCCGAGATCGCCGGTGACAATCCCGCCGGTCCCGACCCTCGCGCCGAGGGCGGTCCCGTATCGGACTATCACGCTGTCCGCGACGCCCGCCTCGCCAACCGCGCCGCGGAACGCCAGCTTCTGGCTGATTCGAGCGCGCCGCCGCCCGACTGGAAGCCGGTCCTCCAGCGCGGCTCGACCATCCTCGCCGGCAAGGCGAAAGACCTGGAAGTGGCCGCGTTCGTCGTCGAGGCACTGGTGCGGTTGCATGGCTTCGCCGGGCTGCGCGATGGCTTCCGGCTCGCCCGCGAGTTGATCGAACGCTACTGGGACCGCCTGTATCCGCTGCCCGACGAGGACGGCATCGAGACGCGACTCGCCCCGCTCATCGGCCTCAACGGCGCCGAAGGCGAGGGGACGCTCATCAGTCCGATCCTGTGCGTGCCGCTCACCGACGGCGACGCGCGGCTCGCGTGCTACCAGGTTCGGCAGGCGCTGGCCACCGCGCAGGTCAAGGACGAGGCCGCCCGCGCCCGCCGCGTGCAGGAAGGCTCCCCGTCCATGGAACAGGTGCAACAGGCCGTCGCCCAGACGCCGCGTGAGTTCTTCGCCACGCTGGTGCAAGACCTCACGGACAGCCAGGACGAACTCGGCAAGCTATCGGCGGCGCTCGACGCGAAGTGCGGCGCCAACGCCCCGCCGACGTCGAACCTTCGCACCGCGCTGGCCGCATGCCGTGAGGCGCTGGAGCAGGTCGCCGCGAGCAAACTTCCCGCGCCGGAAACGGCACAACCTGCCACGCCTGTCGCGGCGAATAGTACGACCGCGCCACAAGTCGCGGCGGCACCTGTGGTGCCCGCGAACGGCATCATGACGCGCGACGATGCGTTCCGGGTGATTCAAAACGTCGCGGATTACTTCCGCAAAGCCGAGCCGCACTCGGTGATTTCCTACAGCCTCGAACAGGTGGTGCGCTGGGGCGGACTGTCGCTGCCGGCACTGCTGAGCGAGCTTATCACCGAGGATTCGTCGCGCCGGCAACTGTTCCGCCAGGTCGGCATCCGGCCGAAGCAGGAGTCGTCCAACGAATACTGACGTTCTCGTTCCCACGCTCCGCGTGGGAACGAGGGGCCGAAAAGTATGCGCGGGAATACGGAGAGATTGGCTGACAGCTAACAGCTAACAGCTATCAGCTTTCAGCTAACAACGCACGAACTCTAACCCGAGGGAGGTACTATCCGTGGCCGAAAGTGTGCATGACAAACTGGAGCGCGTTCGCAAGCCGCGCGTCCACATCACCTACCAGGTGGAGACCGAGGGCGCCGTCGTCGAGAAGGAACTGCCCTTCGTCGTCGGCGTGCTCGGCGACTTTTCCGGCAACGCCCCGACGACGGCGCTCAAGGCGTTCAAGGACCGCAAGTTCATCCAGATCGACCGCGACAACTTCAACGAGGTCATGGGCCGCATGACGCCCGGCGTCAATTTCCGCGTGGAAAACACGCTCGCCGGGGATGGCACCGAGCTGCCGGTCAACCTGGCGTTCAGCTCGATGGACGACTTCCATCCCGCCGCCGTCGCCCGCCAGGTCGAGCCGCTCCGCAAGCTGCTCGAAACGCGCGACAAGATTCGCGACCTGCTCAGCAAGGTCGATCGCTCCGAAGACCTCGAATCGCTGCTCGATCACGTGCTTCAGAACGCCGACGACCTGAAGAAGTTGTCCACCGCCCTGGGAGTTAAATCCGCCGCCGCTCCCGAGGAGGCCAAGTCATGAGTGCAGCCGCACAGACCAGTCCCGAGGCCGGCGCCCAGGCCGTGACGACCGAGGCGCCCGGCCTGCTCGATCAGATTCTCAACGCCACGCGCCAGACCGAGCGCTCGCGGGCCGAGGAGCTGATCCGCACGCTGACCGACGAGGCGCTCAAGGGCGTCGTCACCTACGACAAAAACGTCTCGCAGACCCTCAAAGGGGCGATGAACGCCATCGACGCCGTGTTGTCGAAGCAGGTGGCCGCCATCCTGCACCATCCGGAGATGCAGAAGCTCGAAGGCACGTGGCGCGGACTCAACCACCTCGTCATGAACTCCGAGACGAGTACCAAGCTCCGCCTCAAGGTGCTGAACGTCTCGAAGCGCGAGCTGTACAAGGACGTGAACAAGGCCAGCGAATTCGATCAGAGCCAGGTGTTCAAGAAGCTCTACGAGAACGAGTACGGCACGCCCGGCGGTGAGCCGTATGGCGCCCTCATCGGCGACTACGAGTTCACGAACCATCCCGATGACGTGGATTTGCTCAGCAAGATGTCGAACGTCGCCGCCGCCGCGTTTTGTCCGTTTATTTCCGCCGCCTCGCCGCAGCTCTTCGGCTTCGACAAGTGGACCGACCTATCCAAGCCGCGCGACCTGGAGAAGATTTTCGACACGGTCGAGTACACGAAATGGAAGTCGTTCCGCGAGACCGAGGATTCGCGCTTCGTCAACCTCGTGATGCCGCGCGTGCTATCCCGCTTGCCTTACGGAGCCTCCACGAAGCCGATCGAGGAGTTCGAGTTTGAAGAGGTCGCGTCCGATCCGACGGGCAAGCACAAGGCGGTGCCGAACGAGCATTACACGTGGATGAACGCCTCCTACGTCCTCGGCACACGGCTGACGGACGCATTCGCCAAGCACAGCTTTTGCGTGGCGATCCGCGGCGCGGAGGGCGGCGGCAAGGTCGAAGGGCTGCCGGCGCATGTGTTCGTCAGCGACGACGGCGATCTCGACCTGGCCTGTCCGACGGAGATCGGCATCACCGATCGCCGTGAAGCCGAGATGAGCAAGCTGGGTTTTCTGCCGCTGTGCCATTACAAGAACACCGATTACGCCGTGTTCTTCGGCTCGCAATCGACGCAAAAACCCAAGAAATACGACCGGCCCGAGGCGACGGCGAACGCGGCCATTTCGGCGCGGCTGCCGTACCTGATGGCGACGTCGCGGTTCGCTCACTACCTGAAGGTGATGGCCCGCGACAAGATCGGTTCGTTCCTGGAGGCGTCCGACTGCGCCGCCTGGCTCAACCGCTGGATCAGCAGCTACGTCAACGGCAACGCCAGCTCCGGCCAGGAGCTGAAAGCCAAGTACCCGCTGGCCGAGGCGAAGATCGAAGTGAAGGAGATTCCGGGCAAGCCAGGCTCGTATCACGCGGTGGCGTGGCTGCGGCCGTGGTTGCAGCTCGAAGAGTTGACCGCGTCGATGCGCATGGTCGCCCGCATTCCGAAGCTGGGCTAATCTGGCCAAAATCAGTGGCACCGGCGAGACGCCGGTGCCATTGAGAGTCTATCCCACAAAGGGGGCCTTACGAGCCGCGACCGTTAGGGAGCGTTGGGCAACACGCTGCAAGAAAACGCTCCCTAACGGTCGCGGCTCGTGGAATACGAATCCTGCTGGGGCAGACTCTGAATACGAGAGTTGTGAGTTTGTTACCAACACGCTTTACGAAAGGAGAGAACAGTGGGCATCTACTGGAAGACCGACAAGGCCGGTAAGGGCGACGCGACGGAGAAGGGCCACATCGACTGGATCAAGGTCTCTTCCGTCAGCTTCGGCTCGGGGCGACAGGTGAAAGAGGGCATCGGCCGCGACGCGGATCGGCAGGTCGCCACCGGCCAGATCGGCGAGATCACCATCGTCAAGAGCATGGACACCTCCTCCATGAATTTGTTCCGCGCCACCTGCTTCGGCGCCGGCGAGAAGATGGAACTCCATCTCACGCGCGCCGGCGAACTCGCGGACAAGGCGGAGGTCGTGTATCTCAAGTACGTCCTCGAAAACACCCTGCTGACCGGCTATGCGTTCAGCTCGACCGGCGGACTGCCGGCGGAAACGGTGACGCTCAACTTCACCAAGCTCACGATGACCTACACGCCGCAAGACGCCGCCGTCACCGGCGCGTCGCCGATCAGTGTGTCGTTCGACAAGTCCAAGACCACGCCCGAGGGCGCCTGAGCGGCGCGTTCCATTCACACAAACCCAGTATTGGAGGTTTCAACATGGCGATTTACCTGTCGTACGAAGGCATGGAGGGCGACGCGAAGGAGGACGGCCACCCCAAGTGGATCCGCTGCTCGTCGATCTCGTTCTCGGCGTTCCGCGAAGCGGCGGCGCAGCTCGGCCAGGGCGGCAACCGGCAGGGCGGCAACGTGGACATCAGCGACATTTCGTTGACGTTGCCGATGAACCCGGCGTCGCCGCACCTGTTCGTCAGCTCGCTGGTCGGCACCGGCAAGAAGGCCAAGATCCACATCACGCGCAGCGGTTCGGGCCAGCAGACCAATTTTCTGGAGATCTCACTGGAGAACACCTGCATCACCAGCTACGGCGTCAATTCCGACGGTGCTTCGCATGAGGAGGCGATCACCCTCAACTCGCTCAATGTCGAGATGAAGTACATCCCGATCAAGGACGACGGCAGTCCCGGCACGCCGGTCCCCGTGGCGTTCAACCTGGCCACCGGCGCCGCGGCGTGACATCCCTTTCCCAACAGAAACCAAAGGAGATAGACAATGGGCATTTTTCTGAAGTTCGGCGAGGTCGAATCGGACGCGGACGACAAGAACCACAAAGGTTGGATCGCTTGCGACTCCTTCACCGGCGGCACCACGCGGCCGATGTACGCGGCAGTGGGTGGCGGCATGATCCGCAACACCTCCGACGCCGCCGTCCACGAGATCGGTCTGCGGATGCGCATGCATAAAGGCTCGCCGAAGATCATGATGGCCTCGGTGGTCGGCGACGCCTGCAAGGCGGTCATCCACGTGACGCGCGCCGGCGACACCAGCGGCGCGCAGAACTACCTGGAGATTACGCTCACCGACACCTACGTCACCTCGTATGTGGTGGACTGCGACGAAGAGATGCCGATGGAGATGATCTCGTTGAACTTTGCCAAGATCGAGAAGAAGTACACCCCGAACGGCCCCGATGGCAAGGGAGCCGGAACGCCTGTGCCGGTCGGTTTCGACAAGGGCACAGGGAAGAAGCTGTGAGGTCGGCGCGGCGAACCGGTTGCGTCAGCCGGCTGGGCGTCCACAACCCATCCGGCACGAGCCGCCGGTTCGCCAGTAGGGGAGTTTGCCGATGGACAATCGACGGGTGCTTGCCATGGTCAAAATCCCACGCTCGTCGGATCGTGGCACTCCTCGCTACCTGTTGACTCGGGAGCGCAAGCTGCGCGCGTGGCTAGGCCCGGTCGCGGCTGATCAAGGCGCCCTGCGGCGGCGCGTGTGCCGACGCCTGGTCGCCGAGATCGCCGCCATCGACAAGCTCGTGAACGAGCAACTCAACGCCATTCTGCATCACCCCGCAC
>JBBQPD010000017.1:0-18755 GCA_038331535.1 Gemmatales bacterium
TGCAAAACTGGTCGATCAAGCCGATGATGACATGAAGAACCTCGTCCTTTTCTGATTTGGACGGCGGTTTCGGCGCTGGCTTGGCTTTCGGCGCTTTCAGAGGCAACGGCTCCCTCGACATAGGCAGGGACGTGACGATCCCGTGGCGTGCCTTGGCCTCCTTGAAGCTTTCATTCAGCGAGCGCCGGATGCCTGGGCCGAACGAAATGTTGTAGCCGCTCATCAGGCCGTCGTAAACAATCTTGTCGTTGAACGGCAGGAGGACCGTCTGCGCAAGAACCGGCAGATACGGGCCGATCAGTTCCTCGAAAGGTTGCGAAAGAGCCAGGACGCCGTAAGCGATGGCTGGGTCGGCAGTCGAAAGAAACACCGTGTACTTTGCCAGTTCACGGAAGACGTAAAACTTGCCGTGGACAAGATGCTGCCAGGAGCGCACGATGTCGAGTTCGTCAACGGACAAGTGGGCTGGATTTTGATCGACAAATGACTGGATGAGGTCGGGATGATTGAGGAAGGCGTCCCGGACCTTGAGCCTGACTTCTGGCGACAGGGCGGAAAATTCTTCCGGGCTGGTGAGGTCGTCGGCAACCACCTTAAGGCGCTGATTCACGAAAAACATTAGCGTCCGGTGCAGCTTGAAGAACAGTTGGAGATCGTGGGGTTCGAGCAACATGATTATTCACCAACCTTGAATCGGGGGTCGTCACTTCATTGTGGTCGATGCGACTTCGATGCGATAATTTGTCCCGACCATCACGATCTTGGCACTGACGATCTGCCTGTGGTCATCGGGAAACTTCTGCAGCTTCCGCTGAATCAGGGTTACCATGTCTTTGCGGATTTTAGCAAGATTGTCTGGAGAAGTAGCAGGATTGAAGCGCCGGTAGCCTTCGACGTACTGCTCAAGCTGTTGCTGTTGAAGGTCCGGCGACCCGCAGGCCATGTTCCAGGCGCTACAAACGGCAGTCAGTCGGCTCTGTTTTTCCTCAGCTGTTTTGCCCACGTCGATGAAGCCCTCTGCCATCTCCGAGATCATTTCGGACATCTTGCGATTGGCCGAATTGTCGGGGGTGTTTTCTTGAGACATTCTTGGCCTCCACTATCCCCAAAACGAAAAAGTGCCCACCGATCTCTCAGCGGCGACACGCTGGCGTTCATGGCTCCCATCCCCGATCCTCGAATGCTTTGTGGGGGTCACGACCTGCCTTCTATTCTTTCTGCCACAACTTGAAGAACTTGCTCTCCTCCCAGCGCCGCCGGGCTTCCGCCGCCCATTTGCTCATCACGTCCTCGTACTCGCCCGCCTCGATCATTTCACGGGCAATCTCGGCACCGAGAATCATGTTGTAGCACTGGCCGCAAGTCTCGCCGTCATGGTCAGCAAGCTCATCACTGTGAGCCATGCGTTCGAGAAAAGTCTGGTCACCGATGCCACCTTCCCCGGTCAGAACTTTCGCCATCTCCAGCGCATCGTCAGCCGCCTTCATGTAACCTTCGGCAGTTCGCCCTTCGAGGGGTTTTCGTCTCTTGCTCATGGCTGCTCTCCCGTTACTTGCCCATCGACTTCGCCTTCTTCTCAAATAGCTCCAGCCACCCCAACGTCAGCGAATCCCCGATCTCCTTGGACCGGCGTAGTTCTTCGGGCGGCTTGCCCCAATAAAAGCCGATCCAGCCTGCGGCGTGCTTTCTCGACCCCTCAATGAAGTCGTCAAGCTCCTGGGGAGAACACGCCAGCGGGAACGTCTCCTCGATCAGCACGGGCTTGCCTACTGCAAAGCCGGCCAGCGTCTTCAACGCTTCGTCCACTTTCCCCTTCTTGGGATACAGGTGGACGCTGACGAAATCGAGATCGTCTGCTACCTTCTCTGGCACGAAGCCAGAGGTCAGTCCGGGGCGATCCAGGCTCCAGTCTACCAGGCCCACCGTAATCAGGTGGCGTTTGTCTTTCTCCCGGATGACGACGGTCAAGTGGTGAATCCATTGTCGGGCGATGTCGGGCCGGGGCCGGTCTTGCTGGTCCAACGTGATGAACTGGACGAAATGCTTGCCGCCGAACGGTGGCCCCAGCCAATCTTTTCCTTTGCCGCCCGGCACCACCGGCTCGTTCATCAGGTCATAACAGAACACGGTGGGGCTTTCAGCGCAGCGAGCAGCAACAGCACGCCAGAAACGGGCCTGCACCGCCCAGCGTTCCTTCTCGGTGAGCTTGTCGTACCAGGCGGGCACGTCCTTCTTGTGGTAGCAACCCAGACCCGTCAGGTCGAGATAAAGGCGTTCCTTTTCGGCCAGCCTGAGCAATTTGCCGAGCCGGTCCAGCGCCTTCTCGTTCGTCGTCTCCGGGCCATCCATGAACTTGCCCACCTGAAGGTGGATGCGGACGACATTCGCCCCCAGCTTCTTCATCTGAACGAAGTGCGCCTCGATCGTGGGCCACTCGGCATCCCAATAATCTTCGATCAGACGTCCCGTGCCGTCGTGGTCGTAGTTGAAACCCCAAGGCACGAACGGGCGACCGGAGGATTCAAGGACAAACTCCCGCTGGTCCTTGGAGACGACGACCCACGGCATTTCGTCGGCCCGTCCAGAAATGGGCCAAGCGAGGAGCAGGAGAAACGTGGCAAGTCGAAACAGCCTGTTCCTGGATTCGTACATCGTACGCACCTGTTTTGGCAAGAACACCGGGCGAGTCGCCGTCACACTTCCACGTCCGGGACGATGTGCTGGTCGGTTATTGGTGGGCGCACATAACTCTCGTCCGGGTGTCGGCGTGGCGGCAATTCCAGCGGCGGCGGCGTGGCGTCTTCGTAGGGAACCATACTCAGAATGTGAGCGATGCAGTTCAGCCTGGCACGCCGTTTGTCGTCGGCCTCGACGGTGTACCACGGCGCTTGCTTGATGTCCGTGTGCTTGAACATCTCGTCTTTGGCTTTCGAGAACTCCACCCATTTCTCCCGTGCTTGGAGGTCCATGTCGCTTAACTTCCAACGCCGGGCGGGGTTGCCGACCCGCTCGTGGAAGCGACGTTCTTGTTCATCGTCACTGACCGAAAACCAGTATTTCAGCAGGATGATGCCAGAGCGGACGAGCATACGCTCGAACTCCGGGCAAGAACGCATGAACTCCTTATATTCTTTCTGAGTGCAGAAACCCATGACGTGTTCTACGCCCGCCCGGTTATACCAACTCCTATCGAACAGGACGATCTCCCCCGCTGCGGGCAGGTGAGCGACGTAACGCTGGAAGTACCACTCCGTCCTTTCGATGTCTGAAGGCTTGCTGAGGGCAACGTGGAGGTATCCACGAGGATTGAGCGGCTCGGCAATGCACTTGATCGCCCCACCCTTTCCAGCAGCATCACGGCCCTCGAACAGCACGACGAGCTTCTTGCCTGTCGCCTTGATCCAATACTGCATTTTCACCAGTTCCATGTGCAGTTCGTCCAGCTTGGCGTCGTACTCCTTACGCTTCAACTTGCGTTTCTGCGACGATTGGCCAGAATCCGCTGCTGTCCTTCGCTCCTTTTTGCCCACGGTTGCTCCCTCCTGCTCGATCAGTGAATTTCGGTAACACCTTCACTTCATCAACACGGCGCTCAAGAAGACGAGCTTGGACTATCTTCAGCCAGGATGTACCTTGGTCAGAATCTTGTCCATCTCGGCGGCGGTGAAGGCTCGCACCGTTGTTGTGTGAACATTCCCCCCTGCTCCCAGGTGCAGGAGCAAGGTCGCGGCCGTCTCGTCGTCTGCGGCTTCAAAGATCAACACGCCGTCGTGATCGCCCAAGGTCCAGTAGATGTCCGTGACCTTGACGCCCATCTTCTTCGCAGCCGCCTTCACAGCCGCCGCCCGTTTCGTGGTTTCATCAATGCCCTTGATGCCCTGCTGCGTGAATTTGATGGTGCTGATGAACGTTGCCATACTTGGTCTCCTTTCTGGTTCGGTTGAGAACAGGGTCAATTTACCTTCCTCATCTCCCTCGTCGCCTTTTTCGCATCAAAAGCCGACGGATCGAACGGTCCTCGCCCTTCCAGCAGTTCCACAACCGCGCAGATCAGCACGACTCCGGCTGGCACTGGAGTCGCCAATCATCGCGCCGCCGGTTCCACGACTCGCCGCTGCCCTTCGGCAACTTGCCGGCCACGGCCTGGGCCAGCTCCCACACTGCCGCCCGGTAATCAGGGTGGACCGTGAGCGGGGAGAAGAAGACCCAGGAGCCATCGCTCGCAACTCCGCGCAGCGCCTCCTCAATGCTGAGGAGCGGCTCGGACCGCCAGGATCGCCAGCTCTCGTCATCGTTTTCATCCAGGCAAATGCCGCGCCCGGTAACATGGAACTGCCAGCCGCCGGTGCTGAGCGGCGTGCGAACGATGGTCGTCATGCCACCTTCCGCGCCGAGTTCCAAAATCACTTCTTGGTCAGCCATCGCCCCTCCTGCCCGCGAGGATATTACCCGCAGGATCAAGGTCGCCCGACGGTGCGGTCTCTCAGCTGCGCTAGTTACGCTGCTTTTTGGCCCCTCTCCTTGCCTGAAGTCCGTTGATCCCCCACTTTGGGCTCCTTGTATTCTTTCAGCACACGCGCATAGCCCTCGTCCCAGACGCCACTTAACTGTAGCACCCGAAGGTTCAAAATCGTCTGCGCCCCCGCCTTCTGCCAACGCATGCCGCTCAGTTTCAAGCGTTGTGTGTACACCGTCTTGCAAGCCGCTTCCGTCACCCCACTCCCCAGCGGCACTCCTACCCGGCGGTAAGCCGCGTACTTCATGTACTTCATCCGGGTCCGCAGATAGCGGTACGCCTTCCGGAACTCGGACCGCTTCGTGCCCCGCAGGTCGTAGAGATCGCGCAAGGCCGCCGCCGAGTGCAGCACCCGGTTCACACCACCCGGTTTCAGCAACCACTTCTGCATCTTCCGCGCCCAGGCCACCGACTGCTGCCCTTTGCCGAACAGCAAGTCCGCCAGTGTCCAGATCCGCTCGCTGGTGTGGTAGTAATCCACCACCCGAATCCAGTCCAGCTTCGCACCCGTGCAGGGATGCTTCATCCGGGCCAGCACCTTGTCGTAGTACGTCGTCTCGTTATCCCCCGCGTCGGTGACGTAGCACAGACGCGGCAGCGTTCCCTGCCAACGCTGCAGCACCTCACGCAGCAACCGTGTCAACTCCCGGCTCATCGTCCCTTGCTGCGCTTCCGGAATAGAGGCCAGGTACACCGTGCCCAGCCGCTGGCCACGCCGGTCCAACACGCTGACCGTCCCCGTCGTCGCCACCTCGAACAAATTGCCCCGCTTGATCCGCACCCCCAGCGTGATGCCATCCCGGCCCACACTCAGGACCGGCTTGTGCCTGCCCGTGCTCGCCGCTGCCTGCCCGAGCAGTTCCAGCAACTTCTCGACCTGGACGCCGTGGCGCTGCTCGGCCAGCGCCGACGACAACGCCTCGGCCACCTGACGCAGTTTCTTGACGCCCCAGCCGACCCCGTGGTCCTGCCGCAGTCGCTCCAAGGTTTGTCCCTGCGTCATGCCCGTGGCGCCGAGGAAATGAGCGGCACGCTCGGCCAGCGCGGGTGAGGCACCCTGCACCAAGCCAAGGCTCAACCCCAACGGAAAGATCGTGGGATCGCCGCTCTTGTCGGTGGGGCGATAGCCAACACGCCACAAGCGGATCTGGCCGAACAAGGTCCAGGCGTTCTGCGGCGTTGGCGCGTTGAGACGGGTATAGCAACTCGACTCGAAGCGGACGTGCTTGGCCAGGACCTGGACGTCGGCTGGCTCTAAGTGGTTGTAGGTGTGCTGGACGATACCCCGGCCGAGTTCACGCAGTGTTTCCTGGAGTTGCCGTTCGAACTGGTGCGTGCGTGTCGGCGACACGGGACGACCGCGAAAGTCCTCGACGAGGTTGCGCAGTCGCTGCAGAACGGGCTCGATGACATCGGTCAAATCGGAAGCTGCGGAACCGTCCGCGCTGCCGTTCGCCGCCGCGGGCGTCTTGGGCAGGAGGATCGTTGCCAGCGTGAGCAGCAGGTGCATAGAGTAAGGCATACGGCGTCCTTCCGTTGGTGCTGGGTTTCGATGCAGCTACCAAAGGGAGAGACGCCGTCTTTTTCAAGACCGCAAGGGAAGTAGCGGACGGTTTTCGCAGAAGACGACAGAAAAACTGCGAACTTAGGCGCAGCAAAGAGATCGCACCCGTGGCTGCTTGTTGAATCGCCCGGACCGATTGCGCATCCGGGAGCATCGGAGACCGAAACGCCTACAACGTGTCTTCTTATTCTCTACTTTCAATCGACCGGTGCCGGATCGACCACTACGTAGGGGTTTTGGTTTCGGATAGCCCGGATGCGCAATCGGTCCGGTTGCCGAGATCGGCGCTGCCTCTCCATGGGCTGTCTTGCAAGGACATTGGCTACCGGCCAGACGGGACAGGACGGAGGTTGACTCAACGGTCGCAGTTGTCAAGGTCGGCCGAGTCCGCGTCAGCGGCCAGGAGCGAACAGACGACACCGACCAAACAGTGACCGAACGCCAAGCCCCATTGCTCTTCGTGCGACGGCCACGGCAACCGTCGGGTCTGTGCCGGCGAATTGGGCATGCCGTGACGGCACGCACGTCTCGTTGCGGTTCCGATCTGCGGCCTTCTGACGATGAAGTATTGATGGGGGTGCAAAGATGCACCGCCCGCAAATGGCCCTGTTTGGCGCGCTGCCGCGTTCGGACGCCTTCCTGGCCACTGGCCCGGATTGGCTGTCTGCGAAGCGTCCACGGGCCTTCCAGGTGCCTTCGGCGCGCCAAGCAATCGGCCGAAGGTGCGTGCGTGCTGTGGACTCGCTCTTCAGGCACAGATACGACCAAGACGTCCGCGCCCGGTTCAATACTCCGCCCGTCTCGCGTGCCGACGCGGAACGCAGAGCCATCGGCCTGCCGTGGCAATGGGAATGCCCGCTTTCAGGCGGCGTTTTGGGGCGAAAGGGCGCATCGCTCAGTTTTGCTAAGATAGTATGATCTACTACTCTCACTTCCAGGAACCTGACTACCGTAGCAAAACTGAGCGATGCGCCGTGTTAAGTCGCCGTTCTTGCGCCTCCTTGGGCAAATTGACTACCGAAGCAAATCTGAGCGATAGGCCGGCGCGGACAAGCCTGTTGGCCATCAGGCCGGCGATTCGTCCTCGGACACTGGCCGCTTGCATGACCTACCTGGCGGTCATCGTCTTTACCGGTGCCGAATGCCCCAATATGGTTCCCCACCAGCGGCAAAGGTCGGATGACGGCAACGGACCGAGCCGCACCTGTCCGGTCCACCTCGGCCTCGCCCGCCGGGTCGTCTGCCATTCCTTATACCAGACCTATTCGGGAATCGCTTTGACGCCTGCGTGTCGCTCGGCTACCTTCAAGGTCGAACCATCACCTGGAGCCACCACCCATGAACTCGACCCGACTCCTCGCCGCCGCCCTGCTGACGGCGGTCGTTTCTCCTTTCGCACCCGCCGACGACAAGCGCGTGCCGGACCGCGACGTGAACGACTGGGTACGCCGCCGCGTCGCCGACTGGCAGCCGACCGCCGACGAACGCCGCTTCGACGACATCGGCTGGGCCGCCGACATCCGCACTGCCCTGAAACTGGCGAAGGAACACGACCGGCCCGTGTTCCTGTTCACCCACGACGGCCACATGGATGTTGGCCGCTGCTGAGGCGGCGCCGAGGCCATCAGAGCGAGTTCGCTCTCCAACCCGAAAGTCATCGACCTGCTCAACCGCTACTTCGTGCCTGTCTACGCCTCGAATGAGGACTACGCCCGCGACGGCGCCGCTCCAGCCGACGAGCGCAAGGAGCGCGACCGCATCTTCCGTGAGGCTTCAGCCGCCCGCCTGTCGGTCGGCACGGTTCATGTTTACCTGACCGCGCCCGACGGCCACACCATCGACAGCCAGCATGTCGCCACCGCAGCACGGGTCGAGGACTTGACCGCGATGCTGGAACGCGCCGTCGAGCGCCTGAAGACCAAACCGGGCAAACCGCTCGTGGCGCCGACGGCGCAGTCGAAACGGCCGAAGGCCGACGCCGACGCTCTCGTCCTGCACCTGACGGCGCGGTTGTTGGTCAAGAAGGGCGACGACTTCGTGCCGGCGAAGACGCAGCTAGGCGAGACCAGGTCCGGCAGTTGGGGCGCCTACCCCGGTGAAGACTGGGTGGTGCTGAACAAGGCCGAGTGGACGAAACTATTGCCGGCAGGCGCGTCAGCCGTCGGCACGACGTGGGAGCCGGACCGCGAGGTGCTGGCGAAACTGCTGCTCCACTTCTACCCGCCGACCGAGAACAACGACGTCAAGAAGAATCAGATCGAGAAACAGGAGGTTCGGGCAACGATCCTGTCCGTGAAAGACGGAGTGGCGACTGCACGGATGGACGGCACAGTCAAGATGCGCCACTGGTTCTACCACAAGGAGGACGAGAACGTCGTCGAGGCTTCGTTCGTGGCCGTGGTCGAGTTCGACGTGGACAAAGGCAAGATGCGGTCGCTGCGTGTGGCGACAGAGCGGGCCGTCTACGCCACGAGAATGCACTTCGGCGTCGTGGTGCGGTCGGTGCCCTGACGCCCTGCAAGTGGCAAACCATTGCTGCCCCCAGCGTGTTCCTGTTGCTAAGAGTCAGTCCGTCAGCTTCGGCGAGCAGGAGCGACCGACGCCTCGAAAGCGAAACGGGCACTGCGGTCGAAGTGCCCAAGGAGAAACGATGACAGCCGCCAAGAACCGCCAAATCCTGCTCGCCGCACGCCCCAGCGGCGAACCAACCCTCGACAATTTCCAACTGGTCGAGGCCGAAGTTCCGCAGCCTGGCCCCGGCCAGATGTTGTTGCGCACGCTCTATCTCTCCCTGGACCCGTACATGCGTGGTCGCATGAACGCCGGTGCGTCGTACGCGCGTCCGGTCGAGGTCGGCGCGGTCATGGAAGGTCGGACCGTCAGCGAAGTCGTGAAGTCCAACCTCCCGCCGTACCAGGCCGGGGACATCGTCTTGACCGGAACCGGCTGGCAGGAGTTGGCTCTCTCCAGTGGCGAAGGAGCGCAAAAGATTGACCCCACGCTCGGCCCCATTTCGTGCGCTCTGGGTGTGTTGGGGATGCCGGGTCTCACTGCTTACACCGGCCTGCTCAACATCGGCAGACCCCAGCCCGGTGAGACGCTCGTCGTGGCGGCAGCCTCCGGGGCGGTCGGTTCGGTCGTCGGCCAGATCGCCAAGATCAAAGGGTGTCGCGTCGTAGGTATCGCAGGAGGCGAACCGAAGTGCCGCTTCGTCAAGGAGGAACTCGGCTTTGATGCCTGCCTCGACCGCCGCTCGACCGACCTGGCTGAGCGGCTGCAAGCGGCCTGCCCGAAAGGCGTTGACATCTACTTTGAGAACGTGGGCGGGACGGTGTTCGACGCGGTCCTGCCCCTGTTGAATCCCTTTGCTCGCATCCCGGTCTGCGGACTCATCGCTCACTATAACGCGACCGACCTGCCCGCTGGGCCAAACCGCGTGCCGCTGCTGATGCACAGCATCCTCGTCAAGCGGCTGACCTTCCGGGGGTTCATCGTCTCAGACTATGCCGCACAGTTCCGCGACTTCATGAGCGACATGAGCGGTTGGCTGCGCGAGGGGCGCGTCAAGTACCGTGAAGACATCACGGACGGGTTAGAGAACGCCCCGCGTGAACTGATCGGACTGCTCAAGGGCGAGAACTTTGGCAAGAAGATGATCCGAGTCAGTCCAGACCCCACGTAGCGGGGCTGAGTCAGGAGAGGCGGTTGTTGAGCGACGCGGGAGCGTCCGTCATGAAGCGGAAGCAGGACTCTGACGACTGGCCGACGTTCGACGCGCCGCTCCTCCAGGACATCGCGGCGGCGTTCAACCGACGACGCAAAGCCATCGCGTACCAGGCTGACCTCTGCTGCCAGCGTGAGTTCAGCGAGTCAGCGATGGATGCCGTCGAGCGTCTGAACCTCGACCTGCACGCGGGCCACACGCGCCTGAGCGTCTGGGCGGATGGCGTGATGTGGCTGACTGTTTGCGTGCGGGGATTCGGTCGCGGTGCAGGGTGGGCGTTCAAGGACTCTTTCCACGGCGACGTGCGTGATGTGTCGCCTGGGGCGCTGGTCGGGATGGTCGAGGCGACGCTGGCACTGCCGCTTGGGTCTGAAGCAGGCGGCGAACGACAGCAATTGCGGGGCGTGTGGACGCGCGTCCGCCCGTATGCGGAGTAACGTGGGACCGAAGGGGTGTCTTGTGGACCGCCCGATGACCTTCCAGATTCAACGTCCGCGAACATCCAGATTGTGTTGACTGTCTACCCAGTTGCTACAGTTGAGCGGCTACGCGAATGAGGATTCTTCGTGCGTCAGCGTCCTCTCCTGAGTGGGCCGGCCGTGAGCGTGGTCGGTCGCCCGTCGAGGTGCGTTATGACAGTGTTCGTCCATCTCACTTCGGAGCGCAACATCGCTTCGATCCGTCGCAACGGCATCGGCCTACGGAAACGACGCTTCCGGCCCCGTGGAGTGTACGCGCTGCCGGTAACGCGGAACTTCTACGTCGCGCATCAGTGGCTCCGGGAACTGAAACGGTCAAGCGGCGGGACCATCGTCGGGGTTTACTTCCGCGTCCCGGATGACGAGGCAGTTGAAGTCGGCCATTACAACAGCCTGCATGTCACCATGACCGCACCGGCAGCAGTTGCCCTGCTGATGGCCGCTGAACAACGCGATCCGATTGCCGAACAAATGCGGGACAAGAAATCCAAAGCAGTCCAGCGTGGTCGGCGGTTGCCGTCGTCCCCGGAAGGCTACGAAGTCATCATCCCGCGCAAAATTGAGCGGTCCGAGATCATCCGGGTCAAGTCGCTGCCGCAAGTGGTCGGCTGGCGGTATTACCCGCGTGCGAACGGCCAACCGCCCTGCGCCTGCCTATGCTGTGAGCGCGGGCAGTACGGGGTCCGCAAGTTGCTGCGAGCAGTCGAAGAAGCCGAGTCCGGTGGCAAGCCCACGAAGGTTGTGATGTTCGGCCGAGAGGACAACTCCTTCCGGCGCGTGGAGCGCTTGCGTCAGCGGCGATGACGGCCGAAGAACAACCGCGTTGCAACCGACCGCTCACCCCGACACGCTGCCTCGTGTCCTGATGTCAAGCCCGCACGAGCCGGCGGCGGCGCATTGACGTTGGGCAGTGGAGGCGGAGACGTGCCAGCGGAACACGAGATTCGAGCGGCATGCGACCGGGACACCATCACCATCTACCAGGCGTACTCCCCGGCCATCGCCGACGCCGCCCTGAAGGCCAGGCGGTTCGTGCCGCCGTTCTCGTTCCACCGCATGACCTGGATCAAGCCATCATTCCTGTGGCTGATGCACCGCAGCAATTGGGGGCAGAAAAGTGGCCAAGACAGGGTTCTCGCCGTCCGGATCAAGCGAACGGGGTGGGAGAAGGCGCTGTCGCTGGCCGTCCTGACCTCGTTCGCGCCGGGCGTGTTCGCCTCGCCGGAGGAGTGGGCCGAGCGGTTCGCAACGGCGCGAGTCCATTTGCAGTGGGATACCGAGCGGTCCCTGCGCGGGGCCGGGCTGCCGTACTACAGTATCCAGGTCGGCCTGAGCCGGCATGTTATCCGCGAGTATGTCGAAGCATGGGTCGTCGGGATCGAGGACTACTCGCCCCGCGTGCGCAAGATTTACGATTTGCTCCGGTCCGGACAGGCGGATAAGGCCAAGAGGCAGTTGCCAGCGGAGAAAGTTTATCCGGTCGGCCGCGAAGTGGCGCGCCGGCTCCTCATCGAGCAGTAGCGGTCACGCCGAAGCCGCTGCCGCAGCCGAGCGGCCACGCGAATGACGGCTCCTCCGGCCTCAGCGCCCTGCCCGCGCGGGTGGTTGCGGAGCGTTGGCGTTCGACAACGGAGTGCGTACCGGATGTGGACTTTCCGAAGCGAAGAATTGGCCTACACGCGTGGTCTGCGGTTCGCCGTCAATCTCGACGCGCGTCCGGCGACCGTTTTAGACATCGTGCGTGCGTGGCAGCTCAATGCCGACTTCCGCGCGCAGTTCAGCGCGTTCCTGGCCGAAGCCCCGTACAACGCATTCCGCTTGGAGACGCCGCCGGTAACCACCACCACGGCAGTGCGTCCGTTCGAGTTCGTCCTGTTGGACAGCCCCGGACTCGCGCGGCGCCCCGAACCAGAAGCGTTCGCCGAGTATTTCGGCGTTGGCGCCACGACAGGAGTGGTTGAGTTCCGCAACCTCGGTGGGGATGCGATCATGGTAGTGCCATGTCCGGTTGCCGATCCTTCAGCCTACGGCCACCTGGCTGCGTTCGTTCGGCATGCCCCTGAGCGGCAGCGGCAGTCGCTGTGGCAGACGGTCGGCGAGGCGATGGCGCGGCGAATCGGGACGAAGCCGGTTTGGCTCAGCACCGCCGGGGCCGGCGTGAGTTGGCTCCATGTGCGGCTCGATGACCGACCCAAGTATTACGGATACGGGCCGTACAGGCAGAGTGTCGAAGCGAACGTGGCAGAAGATCGACCAGGCGAACACGGGGCTTCGAGTCATGACGCCGAACGGGCGTGAATCGGTTGCGGAACGGCGTTGTTCGATGGCGGAGGGCTTCCGAAGTGAACGCGAGTTGGCTCAAGCGGCGTTTGACGGTCGCGGAGGCCGAGGCTTATCACCTCGTCCGTGACGACCAACTCGGCACCGACCCAATCGGCTGTTCGCGGAACTGGATGGAATAGCGCAGGACCATCGTCAGAGCGGAGGAGCAGGATGATCGAGTACCGCGTTTCCAGGTACAACCCCATGTTCCGTGACTGCCATGGGGTATACGTCCGAGACGACTGGACTTCGCGGAGTGACATCGGTCGGTCGTTCAACGGAATTGTGCTGACCACAGAAGAGTACCAGCGAGTCGAGGATGCCTTCGTCGTTGCCGTCCAGGCGATCTTGCGCGAATGCGACATCTTGTCGCTTACGGTCTCCGAGCTGGAGAATCACAGTACACCGCTCCCGTTCGCCGACGGTGCCGTCCTGTGTCTCGAAGAGGTCGGAAAGGCGGTCAGGCGGGTGTTGCGGGAAGAGTTCTGGTGCAGGCTGGAGGGCGCGAGAGCGTTCGTCCACATCGGATACGACTACTATGTCTACGTCGGGGTGCCGAACCCTTGCCCGAAGGCGCGAGAGTTAGCGGGAGAAATCGGGCTGTTCGTCGAGGAGTTTCTCTCCCCGTGAAGGGAGCGTGGAAGCTGTTATTGAAGCGCGTCGAGACCGGTTGTTGGATAAGGCGCTCGCAAACGGCTTCCTCGCAGCCGTATTCGCCCTGGCGGCGCTCCTACCGGTCCTGACGGAGGTCTGACCGTGTCCGCCCTCGCCTCGTACCTTCCGACGCTGGTGTTCTTAGCCGGCGTCGGGCAACTGGTTCTCATCGCTGCCAGCCTCGCCATCCCGCGCGTCCTCCGCTGGCGCGAGGACACCGCCAAGCTGCGACCGCTAACGAGGCAGGTATTCTGGACCTATGCCGCCTACATCTGGTGTACCAACCTGGCGTTCGGACTGGTGTCGCTAAAGCCGGGTTGGCTGCTGGACCGCTCGCCACTCGCCGCTTGCGTGACGGGTTTCATCGCGGCGTACTGGGTAGGGCGCGTGCTTATTCAGTTCTTCTATTTCGACCGCTCCGATGCCCCGCAAGGGCTGCATGTCCGCCTGGCCGAGGTCGCCCTGGTCGGGCTATTCATCTATCTATCGCTGGTCTACGCCGCCGCACTGCTGCTCAACGTGGGAGGGATCGGACCGTGAACGGCTACACGCCGCGCGACCCGGTTACGCTGGCGGTGGTCGGCTGCGTGCTGGTCGCAGTGCTTCTGGTCGGTCTGGTTCTAAGCCGGCTGCCGCCGCGCTGTTACGCACGCTTGCTGGCCTGGCTGGTGACGCTTGGAGCGACGGCCGGAGTGGAGCGCCTCTGCGGCGACGAACCGGCGGGAGTGCGAATGCTGGCGATCATCGGGGCGCTGCTGTTCGGTATGAAGGCAGTAGTCACGGTCGAGGCGCGGAGGGGCGGGATGCCGGTACTCACGGCCTGGCGCTGGCTGGCCTTCGCCGTACTGTGGCCGGGGATGAGGCCGTCGATTTTCGCCACAGCGGGGCGCGGCCACCAACCAGGCGCCTGGACACTCATCGGCAAGGGCTGCGGGCGAGCGTACCTGGGCCTCGTCCTCGTAGTTCTTGCCTGGCTCGTCTTGCGTCATGGGCGACCGAGGCTGTCCGAGGAGGTCGCCTGTGTCCTGGCTACCGTGACGCTCCTGGCGGGGCTGAGCCTGATCGTGCATTTCGGCGTCTTCAACGTCCTGGCCGGCTGTTGGCGCCTGGCGGGGGTCGATACTCGTCCGCTATTCCGCGCCCCGCTGGCTTCCCGCTCGCTGAGCGAGTTCTGGAGCCGACGCTGGAATATGGCCTTTTCGGAGATGACGACACTGGCGATCTATCGTCCCCTGTCCGGCATCGTGGGTCGGAAGGCCGCGATGGTGGCCGCCTTCGTCGCGTCGGGGCTACTGCACGAGGTGGCCATCAGCGTGCCAGTGATGGCCGGCTTTGGCCTGCCGTTGTGCTACTTCCTGCTGCACGGGGCGTTGTTGTGGATAGAACGTGGACTGGAAAGCGCGAACCGGGCGGTGAGCGGCTGGGGTCGGTGGGCGTATGTTTGGGTGCTGGGCTGGCTCGTGCTGCCGTTACCCATGCTGTTTCACCGGTCGTTCCTGCGCGGAGTGATCTGGCCGCTCATCGGGATGGAATGAAGTTACAAGGCGTTTGGCGATTAGCTGCAATGCCCGCGCCGGCGCAGCTACCTGCCGACAAACCGACTTGTTCGGGTTAGCCATCACGCGCACAATAGGGCGGCACATCACCGCAGGTGATTCCTCCAAACTCGCCCGCCTGTAGCCGCAGCCGTCCGTCTATAACTCAAGGAGGGGCGATGCACACCTGTTCGATTTCATTCCGTCAGAAGCTGGGCAACTCCACGCCGCTCTCGCCGCCTTGGCTTCCGGGATGGCAGATCGCGTCGAACTCCATCGCCTCGTCTCGTCGAGGCGATTGGCGGATGCCGACTGGCGCTGGTCCGCTCCGCATCAGATCGGGCGGTCATCCGGAAAGGCCGGTCGGACGATCTCGAGTGCGCGTTTACTGCCAGAACCTGGGATAATGTGGCCGGGCTGGTCGAGCCGTTCGTCACAAGTGCTGAGGGTTTCCAGTGGTTGGCCGATGTACCTGGAGAGGCGGCGATCCTGCTGTCGGCCTCCGGAGAGTGGTAACCGGGCCGAACGAACCGCTCTAACAGACGGCAACCGCCGATGCTGAGCGAAGCATCAGGCGAGGGAGGGCGCACCGATGCGACAGGCCGTTCTTGTGGTACTGCTCAGCGCGTCGCCCGCCCTCGCCACAAAGTACGCCGCTCCAGAGCGACATGATGTGTTTTCGCACAACCGAGCATTTGTATTGGACGTGAACCCTTATACCAAGGAACACAACGTCTTCGATGTCCGGGACCGGAGCAGACCCCTCTGGTCCTTCTCGTGCCGGGTATGGCACTTTCCGTTCCTGCTTTCAGACGACGGCATGGTGGCAGCCACCGTCGGCTGGCAGCATGTCCAAGAGCAGGACATCGCCGTCACTGACGCCGTGAGGTTTTGGAACAAGAACGGTGTATTTCGGTCGCACGCTCTCCGCGACCTATGCCCCGACCCGCCGAGAACTCAGGACACAGGTGTCGTCGGCCCTATCGGGGACTTCTGGCGGCCCTGGTACACCAGCATTTCCGATGACGGAGACTCGTTCACTATCCAAACCACCTGCGGCGCGAAGTATCGGTTCAAGTTTGAGGACGGCAATCTGATAGGCCCGCGCAAGATCGAAGGTCGGCGGTGGGGAACCTGGTCTTTGGCAGTTGCGGGGCTTGTGGCCATGGGAACGGCTGCCGTTGCGCTTTGGAAGTGGAAGGCCAGACGCCAAAGTGGATTGTCTAGATGATCCGACTGCCGAACGCGGGCAATTGGCTTCAGGAGGCGAATCCATGCGTCAAGTCGCAGATCGTGCGCTGTGGATAGGGAACGCTGGCGACCTGCGTGATGCCCGCGACGTGCTGGCCACAGGCATTGCCGCCGTCGTGGAGTTGGCCGACAGCGAGCCGTTCGCAGTCCTGCCGCGCGAAATTGTTCGGTGCCGGTTCCCCCTCTCGGACGGCGGCGACAACCCACCGTGGCTTCTGCGCTTGGCGGCCGAGTCGGTGGCTGCATTCTTGCGGGCCGGAGTCCCGGCTCTGATTTGTTGCTCGGCAGGGATGAGCCGGTCGCTAGTTGTAGCAGCCGGAGGGATCGCGCTGGTCGAAGGGCGGCCGCTTGTTGATTCACTGTCAGCGGTCGTCGGGTCTGGCCCAGCGGATGTGTCGCCGAGGTTGATGATGCAGTTGCAACAGTCGTTGGGCGAGTAGGCATTGCCCTGCAAAGGCGCGACGAACAATTCGTTGTCACGGAGCGGCAGCGCGGTTTTCGGTTCATCGAGCTTCAGAAGCAATCTGCGTGGGCGGCCTGCTCAACGACACGTTCGCCGGCGGAGAGCATCATGACTGAGCCGCCGACATGGGAGACATGCCGGTTCCTCCCCGATGGGCTTCTGCAATCCCCGGCGGTTCACGACAACTTCGTGTATGCCGTTGCGTTCCACCTGGAGCAGCGGCTTCTGATTCTCCACACGCAGTACCGGGATGGTGCCGGCCCCTTCGAGTTGACCGATCTGCGGTTCGTCGGCGTGATAGCCCACCATTTTGACGACCTGGCCGCGCCGAGCATCCTGCTGGACGTTGAGCAGGTCGAGGCGGCATGGGTGGTCGAGCACTGGGGTGAGTTGTTCACCAGCCGCAAGAACTATGGCTGGCCGCCGGTAAAGTTCGAGGACTTGGCCGATCTGTCGCGGCAACTGGGCCACCTCGGCGTGGCGGGATACCGCGCGATGGGGTCGTGTGGTCTGGATGGGTTTGTGCTGGCTTCGGGGGTCGAGCATTGCCGGCGGGTACGGGCGGCGGAGTTCGACTCTGAATGATGAGAGGCAACGACGTGAAGGACCGATTATCGAACTGCGAGCCATCACTACGAGGTCCGCCGCCGATCCACCGCGTTCGACGTAAATGCAATCACGCCGTTGACGCCGCGTCAGTTTCATGATGGGCGCCCTGCTTCGTGTCTTGCCTCGACCGCCACCCGCGCCACCCCGCCAGTAACACCAACAGAACCGTACCGCCGGCGGCACCAGGTCCGAGAACGTGCGCATAGCTGCCGAGCGGCCTTCCCGTGCGGTGCGCGAAGCCCACCGTCACAAAACCGACCTCGCCGATGGCAACGCCCTCCGCCGACGGCACGCCGTGCGGATTGACGGCCTCACTCCGCCCGGACGACGCTGCCCGCACGATCCAGCGGTCGCTCTCCACGGCGCGCAACCGCAGCAGTAGCTCGTGATGGGTGTGCTGGGTCCACCCCCACGACATGGCGTCAAACGTCGGCGCGACGAGGACGGTCGCGCCCTCGGCCATCAAGGATGCGGTGACTCCCGGCGCGTCGAAGTCGTAACAGATCGCTACTCCCAGAACGCCCTCGCCCGGCGAAAAGACAGGCCGGCGCTTGCCGGGGACGCCATCGAGGAAGAGCGGCACCGGTCGCTGCTTCGGGAAGGTGCCAAGCAGTTCCCCGTCTGGCGTGATGACCGCCGCCACGTTCTCGAAGGTCTGCGTGCCGTACTGGCCCTCTACCGCGCCGAACACGACCGGGGCGGACAACTTGCGGGCCATGGCAGTCGGCCCGTTGCGGGCGAGCAGGGCCTCAGCCGGTGAGGTGACGTAGGCGTACTCTGGCAATACCACCAGATCGACATGCTCGTCGGGAAAGTCGGCCAGCAGGACCTCGGCGGCGCGCGGTTGTTCTGTCTGGACGAGCAGGGCCGTTCGGTCGGCGCCCCCAGCGCCTGGTAAAAGCCAGGAACAGGCAGGCAGAAGGACGAAGGCGGCCCAAACGGGCTTGGGGCCGAAAGCCCCCCAGGCAGAGACGAACCAGAGCGCGAAGGACAGGCCGTAGACCCCCAGCCAGCGGACCGGCGCGATCCACTCCGGCGCTGACGCCAGTGCGTGCGGCGCGGTGTACCAGGGGAAGCGCAAGTACCAGGCGTCGCCGCGTAGCCACTCAACCGCGACGGCGAACAGAGCGACGAGGGCGGCACGGGCCAACGGGCGGTGGCTGCGTGTCAGGGCAATCAGCGTCGCCAGCAAGCCGAAGTACCCGGCCATTAGTCCAACCAGCGCTACCGCCAGGATGCCAAAGACGCCGAAGAACCAGTACATGGTGCTGAGGGACAGTGCGAGGCCGTACAGGACGCCGAGGTTGCGTGCCACGTCGGTGGGCTGGTCCTTGACGAGGAGCAGGAACAGGCAGGGTGCGATCAGGGCGAACGGCCAGAGTCCGAAAGGAGGGAAGGCCGCGCCGGTCAACAGCCCGATGCCGAGGGCGAATAGCCCGGCGCGGGGTTCAACCCCTAACGGAAGTGATGCCATGAGACGAACTCGGACCAGAGGGAGAGGGTGGCCGGCACTGTTACCATCGGCCTTGGCGTTCGGCTCGTCTGGTGACGGTCGTTGGCGTCAGGAGTGGCGGAGATGATCGCTGCCGGCGTCGCAACACCGTCGCCTTCTCGGACCAGCGACCACCTGACTGCGGG
>JBBQPD010000018.1:0-17924 GCA_038331535.1 Gemmatales bacterium
TTCCGCGAACTGTCGCAGTCCACAACGCGCGGCTGCATCGTCCTGGAACGGCCGGACCTGTTGAAAGCGCTGGTGGAAAAGCATGGCGCCCGCGATTCGACGGCGCGCGGCACGGCGCTGGCGGAGCTGGGCGCGATGGAGGTGCGCACGTCGCAGTACAACCCCGGCCACGCGATCCCGGAGAAGAACTGGTTTTATCGGCTGGCGAAACGAATGTGCTTCAACGACTTCGGCGTCTACCACGGCTACGATCATAGCCGTACCGCGGCGCCGGGGGTGCTGGCGCGCAAGTAGGTTCGGCGCGCAAGGATCGCGAGCATTCCAGGTGTTGCGTTGAGGCCCCTGAACGGGCCGCAACGCCTGGCCGGGAAATTACCGGCGGGTGAGGCGTGGAGTCTCACTTCACTCCCGACGTCGTTCCCGCCGGCACCAGCGGCTCGATGCGCACGTCGTCGAAGAACGCCTTGCCGACGCCGGTCAGCGCCATCGTCACATTGATCGAACCGGAAGCCGGCACCTTACGGTACAAAGTCACCTGCTTCCAGTCCTGCGCGGCCGTCAGGCGCACCGCCAGCGGCTCGCCGCCGGCGCTGTCGAAGAACAGCACCCCGTCGGGGGAACCGGAGATCGGCGCCGGCAGCTTCACCCAGGCGCTGACGCGCACCAGCGTGCCGGGCTGCAAACGCACCGCCGGGCTGTGGATGGCGAGATACGTCCGCTCCAGCACGACCGCCGCCGTCAGGAGGTCTTTCGCCTTCACCTCCAGCTTCAGGCATTGCTTGCCTTCCTTCGCGCCGTCGGCCACGCGCTTGGCCAGGCCCGTCATGTTGTCCAGCGACGGCGCCTCCTGTACGACCCAGCCTTCCGGAACCTTGTCCATCGGCAGCTCGAAGTCGCCGTCCAGGAGCACGTTCGCCGCCACGCGCCGCGACGTAACCTGTTCCCAGAAACGCCAGTGACGCGGCAGCGTGTAATAGCTGACGGCATAGGGGCTGGCCGTCGGCAGGCCGCCCATCGCCTTGACCGCTCGGTCCCAGTGTTCGCGCATCAGCAGGCGCAACGGCCGCAGCGCTCGCCTGGCTTCGTCGTAGCCCTCGGCGTGATCGCCGGCCCGACGCTGACTCAGGCTGCTTTCCAGGTATTCGTGCGCCTTCTTCAGCAGGCCGTCGCCGTCCAGAAGCTTCTGGCCGAGCTGCTCCAGCTCGCGATGGACGCGCTCGACCTTGGTCAGCTCCTCGCGCGCTTCGTCGTAGGCCCACTGGGCTGCGGGGGCGGCCATCTCCTTCTGGTCGTTCTGGAACTTCTGCACCAGCCCCGTCAGGTCGGACGTGAACACGACCGCCGAGGTCAGGCAAAACTCATGCAGCACGATCTCGTTGCCGCCGAGCTTGCGGCCCCACTTGAGCGAACGGACATGGCCGGGCGACACCTCCCACGCCTGGCAGCCAAGCGGCACTCCCGGCACCCGCAGCGTCAGGCTCGCCGCCGCGGCCTGGCCTGGCACATATTGCGATCCCTTGCCGACCCAGATCGGCAGCACCAGCACCGTCGGCTTGCCGCGCGGCCGCAGGATCGCCGCCTTCACATCGGGGTTGGACGTGTCAATCCAGTCCGGCTCCTCGGCATCGACGAGGATCGGCTCCAGCAGCTTCAGCTCCTGGTTGAGCAGGGCCAGGCCGAGCAGCCGGTCGCGGCCAGCGTGGCTGTCGGCGAGGAAGCGGTCCGACCAGAAGGCGACGCCGCGGTAACCGCAACCGATCGCCAGGTAGGTCATCAACCGAATCTGGTCCGCCTGCGGCCCGATCGGTTCGTCGAAGGCGCCCGCCGATTCGCGCTCGTAGGCGACGGTCGTGAACCAGTCGGGTAAATGCGTCTGAATCCACGTCCAGCAGAAGGCGTCCAGCCCGGCCAGCAGGCGGCGCTGCGCCAGCCAGTCGCGGTAGGCGGTCAACTCCATCGAGGTCATGAGCGGCCAGCGGTGGATGCCAACCATGATCTGCGGATCGACGCCGCGCGCGTAACGCTGGAAGCCGTCGCGCACGTCCACGGCGAGAGGGCGCATGGGGTCGGCGGCGCGGAAGGCGCGGGCGAGGCGGGTCACCTCGGCGGCCTGTTCCTGCATCTCGTCGCTGCCCAGCTCCCAGGCGAGGACGGCCTCGTTGCTCATGAAGCGCGCCACCTTGCGGCCGAAGGCCTCGTTCGCGGTCAGCGTCGCCTCGCCCGGTTTCGCCAGCGCGGGCGGCGAGATCGACGGCACGATCCAGAAACCGAGGTTGGCGGCATCTTCCAGCAGGCCGGGCGGCGTGCTTTCGTCCATCCAGACGACGTTGAACAGGGCGTCGGACAGCGTCTTGAGCGGCGTGCCGCTATGGCGAATGCCGCGCATGAACAGCTTCTGGCCGTCGGCGACGAACAGCCGTTGCGGCGTGCCGTCGAGCTTGACGACGCTGGCGCGCCGGTTGACGGACGGCGTCACCGCGGGCTGCGCCGGCGTCATGCGGCCGGGGTTCACGCCGGGGCCGGGACCGGCCAGCTTGGCGTCGAGAACGGGGCCGACTTCGAGGTCGTCGAGGTAAATATTGATCTGACCCGGACCGCAGCAGACGTTGAGGATGAGCTGGTCCACGTAGGCGCCGTTGATGTTCACGTCCGGCCGTTTCAGCTCGGCGCGGAGCAGGGCGACCTGTTCGTTGAGGCGCTTCATCGGCTGGCGCAGGACGACCTGTTGCCAACGGCTGGTGTGGACGTAGGCGTCGCCGCGAACGATGACGGTGAGCGGCTGCGCGGAATTGTTCGGATCGCGCTCCTGCGGCAACACAACGCGGGCCAGCAGCTGCACGCCGGGTCGGCTGGCGCGGACGTAGATGCTGGCGGTCAGCTCATCGTTGACCGGCGCACGGCCGACGTTGTACGTGTAATAGATGAACTCGCCCTGCTCGACGGCGAGGGCCAGATGTTCGGACCTGGTGCCGCCGCGGGCGAATTCGTCGGTGATGCGATGAGCGGTCTCGCGGAAGGAGGCCTTGGAATTGCCCTGCACCCAAACGGTGTCGCGCCCCTCGAAGCCGTACTGAATGATCTCCTGCGAATCGGCGCGCGGCGCGGCCAACAGCAGGGCGAGCGACAAACCACACAGCGACGAGAGGGCCAGCCAGCGGAGGCGTCGCATAGTACCCAAACCTCCATGCATCAGGACGAGCGATCCGTCCGCGCACGATCCGCGCGGAAGGGCATCGCCTTACCGGACGGCGGAAGCCGGGGCAAGGCCAATTCGCGACCGCCGACCTGCGGCCTGAAGGGATTCCCAGGCCGTCGGCCTGGGCTGACGGAAGCGGCCCTTCAGGCCGCAACACCGGCGCTGCCTACTACCTCGGCAGGAAAGAACCGCACACAAGCCTGACGCGCCAGCGAAGGAGCGGCGCAACGGACGAAGCCCTTCGCTGGCGCTTCAGGCTGGTGTGAGACTATCTTCTATGCCGCGGTAATATAACCATAATGAACGTGGGGCTTCTCATTTCTTCGCCTCCTCGTCGCCTGTGGAAGAAGCAGACATGGGCACTCGTGATAGCGGTCGTTCGATCCCGATCTTGCTGGTCGAAGACGACCCCGACGACGTGCAACTCGCGCGCATCATGCTCGCACCGATAGGGACGGTGCGCTTCGAGCTGGAATGTGCCGACAGGTTGTCGGCGGCACTGGAGCGTCTGACCGCGCGCACGTATTCCCTGATCCTGCTGGACCTCACGCTGCCGGATAGCACGGGTCTTGCGACCCTCGAACGGATTCTCGAACGAGCGCCCCAGATTCCGATCATCGTTCTGACAGGCCGGCAAGACGAATCGCTCGCGGTCCTGGCCGTGCAACAGGGCGCGCAGGATTACCTTTTCAAGGGACGCATCGACGGCGACCTGTTGATCCGGTCCATGCATTACGCCATCGAGCGTAAGCGCATCGAAGAGGAATTGCGCCGGACGCGCGACGAGCTGGACTTTCGAGTTCGGGAGCGCACGGTCGAGTTGACGCAAGCTAATGCGTCGCTGCAACGACAATACGATGAGCTGCTGCAGGCCGAGGATAAAATCCGCACCCTCAATATGGAGCTGGCTCATCGAGTCGGCGAGCTGCATTCCTTGCTCGACGCCGCCCCGATTTGCATGTTCGTGGCGCACGACCCGGCCTGTCAGCGTGTCACGGGCAACCGCTGTTCCAACGCCATCCTGGGCGTCAATGAAGCGACCAACATATCTCTCACCGCTCCGCCGGAAGTGCGCCTGGGCTATCGGGTCCGTCGCGGCGGCCAAGACCTTCCGTCCGATGAGCTGCCCCTGCAAAAGGCTGTGAGACAAGGGATCGCGATCGAACATGCCGAGTTCGAGGTGGTCGCGGAGGACGGGCGTTCCCTCATGCTGGAGGGTAATGCGGTTCCCCTGTTCGACGCCCACGGCAAGGTTCGAGGAGGCGTCGCGGCGTTCCTGGATGTCACCGAACGCAAGCGCGCCGAAGAAGAACGCCGCAAAATGCAGACGCAGATTCAACAGGTCCAGAAGTTGGAGAGTCTCGGCGTCCTGGCCGGCGGCATCGCCCACGACTTCAACAACCTGCTGACCGTCATCCTCGGCAATGCCAACCTGGCCGACATGGAGCTGCCGCCCGAATCGCCCGCCCGCCGCACTGTTCGGGAGATCGAGAAGGCGTCGTTGCGGGCGGCGGAGATGATCAATCAAATGCTGGCGTATTCCGGCAAGGGCCGCTTCGTCGTCCTGCCCATCAACCTGTCGCGTCTCGTCGAAGAGATGGCTCGTTTGCTCCAGACCATCATCTCGAAGAGAGCCGTCCTCCGCTTCGATTTTGCCCCCGACCTGCCCGCGACCGAGGCCGACGTCACACAGCTTCGCCAGGTAGTAATGAACCTGATCACGAACGCCTCCGAAGCGCTTGGAGACGACGACGGTTTTATCACGCTGCGCACGGGAGTCGTGCATGCCGACCGCCAGCTGCTCAACGCCACTTACCTTCCCGGCGCGGACCTGGCGGAAGGTCCGTATGTCTATCTGGAGGTGTCGGACACCGGTTGCGGCATGGACGCCGACGAGCTGGAGAAGATCTTCGACCCGTTTTTTACCACGAAATTCACCGGCCGCGGGTTGGGATTGGCCGCCGTCCTGGGGATTGTGCGCGGCCACAAAGGGGCCATCCACATCGCGAGTGAACCGAAACGCGGCACCACGTTCAAGGTGCTGTTTCCCGCATCGCACCTGGACGTGACTGCGGTGGAGGCGACCGAAACCAGTCCGGCCTGGCGCGGCACGGGAACGATCCTGGTCGTGGACGACGAGGAAACCGTGCGCGGCGTGGCGCGCAAGATCGTGGAAGCGGCCGGCTTGCGCGTCCTGGAGGCCGCCGATGGGAGGGCGGGGTTGGAGATGTTCCGCCTCCACGGGACCGAAGTCGCCCTGGTGCTGCTGGATCTGACGATGCCGCACCTCAACGGCGAGGAGGCCTTTCGGGAGATGCGGCTCTTGCGGCCCGACGTGAACGTCGTCCTGATGAGCGGATACAACGAACAGGAAGCGACCAAGTATTTCATCGGTAAGGGGCTGGCCGGTTTTCTACAGAAGCCGTTTCGCGCGAACGACCTCTTGACGGTGTTGCAGCGGACTCTCGGGCAGGAACCGGCCCGCTGATACATAAGAGACTGTCCCGGAAGGTGCTGTTTTCTACGAGCCGCGACCGTCAGGGAGCGTTTTTCGCAGCGTTCCGCCGACGCTCCCTGACGGTCGCGGCTCGTAACGCGCTCCGAAGTAAGGAGCGTTTTTCGCAGCGTTCCGCCGACGCTCCCTGACGGTCGCGGCTCGTAACGCGCTCCGAAGTAAGAGGATGCCGATCATGGGAGACAACGGCGCGCGCCTCTTCGCCGGCCGCTATCGCGCCACGCGGCTCCTCAAGACGGGTCTGGGCGTAGACACTCTCCTGGGGACGGACCTTCTCGACGGCGCAGCGGTGATAATCAAGACGGCGGCTGCGTCCCTGTTCTCGACCGCCGCGCGCACGCGCCTGGAACAGGACGGGAAGGTGCTCTGTCAGCTCCGCGCCCCGGAACTCGCGCCGGTGCGCCAGGTGGGGCACGAGGAAGATCAGGTCTATGTGGTCACGTCATTCATTCTCGGAGTGACGCTACAGGTACGCTTGACCCGGACGCCGCTGTCGATTCGCGAAACGCTTGACCTGTCCCGCACCCTCCTGATCGCGCTCAAAATGGTTCACGCCCAGGGTCTGCTGCACCGCGATGTGAAACCGGCCAACGTGATGATTGACGAGGGCGTCCCGCTGCGCCGCGCCACGCTCCTCGATTGCGGTTTGTCCCGGAGCGGCCGCTTGAACGCTTCGGAGCGCGGGCAGTTCGTGGGAACGGCCCGGTATGTTTCGCCGGAGCAGGCCGGACTCCTCGACCTGGAGGTGGACGAGCGCTCGGACCTGTACTCGACGGGTATCGTGTTCTACGAATGCCTGACAGGTTCCCCGCCTTTTCAGGGGGAAACCGTCGGCGAAGTCTTACGGCAACACCTGACCGCGCGGCAGCGCAGCCCAGGTGGAACGCTCCCGCGCGCCCTGGATGAGCTGATCCGGCGGCTATTGCGCAAGGATCCTCGCGATCGCTACCAGTCTGCCGAGGCGGTACTGGTCGATCTCAACGCCATCGCCGACGATCTCGACCGGGGTGTGGCGGAACCGGAGATCGTCATCGGCTTACACGACCGCCGGCGAACCCTGGCCGAGCCGGCCTTCGTGGGCCGCGGCACGGAGTTGTCGGCGCTGGAGGCGCAGCTGGAGCGCACGCGCCAGGGGTCCGGCGGGCTGGTCGTGGTGGAGGCCGAGTCGGGCGGCGGCAAGTCGCGGCTACTCGACGAGCTGGCGCAACGGGCGGCAAGTCTCGGCGTCTGCGTCTTGCGCGGCCAGGGGCTGGACCGCTCGGCGCAACGTCCTTACCAGGTCTTGGCCGGCCTCGCCAGAGATTTGATCGCGGCGGCCCAGGCGGCGCCGGGGTTCGCCGAGGCCATTCGCCAACGGCTGGGCGACCAGCGTGCGGCGATCGTGGCCGCGCTTCCCGAGCTGGCCGAAACGCTGGGCCAGGGTGCGTCCGACTTGCTCGGCCCGGAAACCTTCGGTGAAACGCGCAGCCTGACGGCGCTGTCTGCGCTGTTCGACGCGCTGGGGACCGCCGAGCGGCCTACCCTGGTCGCGCTGGATGACTGCCAGTGGGCGGACGAGCTGACGGTGAAATTGTTGGCACGTCAACCGTCTGGTCAGGACCACCGCAACCAGTCGGGTCGTCATCTGCTGGTGATGGTCGCCTTCCGCTCGGAAGAAGTGCCCGCTGGACACCGCCTGCGCACGCTGCAACCGACGGCCCATCTACGGCTGGATCCTTTTTCGGGAACGGACGTGCGCCGACTGGCGGAGTCGATGGCGGGGCCGTTGTCGGTGGAAGTGCTCGAGGTCATCGAACGGCTGTCGGAGGGCAGCCCGTTCATGGCGTCCGCGGTGCTCCGCGGTTTGGTGGAAGCGGGGGCATTGGTGCCCGAAGCGTCCGGTTGGAGCGTCGATGCGTCCGCGCTGAGCGACGCCCGGTCCTCGCTTCACGCCGCCGCGTTCCTGGCCCGGCGCATGGAATTGCTGCCGCCGGGTGCGATTCGGCTCCTCTCCGTCGGGGCGATACTTGGCCGCGAGTTCGATCTGCAACTGGCCGCCACTCTGGCGGAGCAGACGGCACAAGAAGCCGCCGCCTCTTTCAAGGAAGCCCAGCGCCGATGCATCGTTTGGGCCCGGTCGAATGGGACGCGCGGCGTCTTTTTTCACGACAAGCTGCGCGAAACCTTGCTGGCACGCATGACGGAGGTCGAGCGTAAACAGTTGCACCAGCAGACCGCGCTCCTTCTGGAAACGACGAACCGCGAACGAGTCTTCGAGCTGGCCTACCATTTCGACGCCTCGGGAGAGCATACCCGCGCGCTTCCTTACGCCCTGGCCGCCGCGGATCGGGCACGGGCCCGGCACGCCCTGGCGATTGCCGAGGAACAGTATCGTATCGCCGAGCGCGGCTCCAGCGCCGCGGCCGACGACTGCCGCCAGCGCATCGCCGAGGGACTGGGCGACGTCCTCATGTTGCGCGGCCGCTACACGGAGGCGGAGCGACAGTTTGAGCATGCGCTTTCCTTCTCCCGGAACCATTTCGCTCAGGCCCAGATCGCGCGCAAGTTAGGCGAGCTGGCTTTCAAGCGCGGCGACGTGGGCAAAGCCAGCACGGAGCTCATGCGCGGTCTGGGCTTGCTCGGTCGGCGCGTCCCCAAATGGTCCGCGACCTTTCTTCTGTGGTGCCTGTGGGAGCTTCTCGTGCAGGCGCTGCATACTCTGCTGCCGCGCTGGTGCCTGGCCCGCCGCCCACGCGCCGGGGCCGACGCCGATTTCCTGGCAATGGGCCTGTACAGCCGGTTGGCCTACGCTTTCTGGTTCGAGCGCGGCAAGATCCCCTGCGCCTGGGCACACCTGCGCGAGATGAACCTGGCGGAGCGCTATCCCCCCAGTCCAGAGCTGGCCCAGGCGTATTCGGAGCACGCCCCCGTCATGACGATGGTGCCCTGGTTCGACAGGGGAATCCGCTACGCGGAGCGGTCGCTGGCCATCCGCAAGGCGCACGGCGATCCGTGGGGGGAGGGACAATCGCTGCACTTTTACGGCATCGTCCTGTACGCCTCGGCACGCTTCTCGGAGTGCATCGAAAAATGCCGGGCGGCGGTCAAGCTCATGGAGCGGACCGGCGACCGCTGGGAGGTGAATACCGCCAACTGGCACATCGCCTATTGCCTCTATCGCCTGGGAGACCTCAAGGGCGCCCTCGAGCTGGCCCGCCGCGTCTATCAGCAGGGCATGGAGATCGACGACCACCAGGCGGCGGGCATCGCGTTGGCGGTCTGGTCGAAGTGTTCCGGAGGGCGCGTCCCGGCCGCGTTCGTCCAGGCGGCGCTGGGCCGGCACCTGGAAGACGTCCATACGGCGGCGGAGGTCACCGTGGCGGAAGGCCTGCGCTTGCTGGGCGCGGGTCAGCCCGGCGACGCGGCCGTGGTCCTGGAGGATGCCGACCGGATGGTGCGGCAGAAAGGACTCCAGCAGGAATACGTGGCCCCGGTCGTTCCCTGGCTGGCCACGGCTTTGCGGCGGCAGATCGAACAGTTGGAAGTATGGGAACCGGCCCGGCGCGCCACTCTGCTGCGCCGCGCGCGCGCCGTGGCGCGCCGGGCCAGGCGCACCGCCCGTCTTTATCCGAACAACCTGCCGCACGCGCTGCGAGAGAGCGCGCTTCTGGAGGCGATGGCCGGCCGGCCGCTGCGGGCACGAAAACACTTCGACGCCAGCCTGTCCTGCGCCCAACGGCAAGGAGCGCTCTTCGAACACGCCCAGACTCTGCTGGCTCGCGGCCGGGTGGGACGGACCCTGGGCTGGCCGGGGGCCGCGAACGATGTGGACATGGCCCGGCAGGCGTTGTGCGCTCTCGGAGCGGACTATGCACTGGATGACGCCGTCGCGTCCAGTCCGGCGGGAGAACCGGTCACCCTGTCGCTTGCCGACCGCTTCGATACCGTGCTGGACGCCGGCCGGCGGATCGCCTCCGCCCTCTCGCGGGAAGCCGTTTATGCGGCCGTGCGCGACGCCGCCGTGAAGCTCTTGCGCTGCGAGGAGTGTCTGGTGCTCGAGATGGCGGATCGCGCCGAGGCGGCATCTCCGGTAGCCGGAGCGATGTCAGGAGAATATAGCCGGACGATGGTCCGGCGTGCGCTTGCCGAAGCCGGCGCCGTCACCTTCGCCGAAGGGACTACCGAGGACGTCGGTCAGAGTATTCTTCTATCCGGGGTGCGCTCGGCGTTGTGTGCGCCGTTCTTTGTGCGCGGCCGGCCCGGCGGCTGCTTCTACGTGACGCACCGGCGCGTGAGCGGGCTGTTCGGCGAGGACGAACAACGTCTGGCGGAATTCATCGCCACATTGGCCGGCTCCGCCCTGGAAAACGCGGCCGGTTTCGCCGAGCTGCGCTCCCTCAACGAAACCCTGGAAGAACGCGTGGCCGAGCGCGGCGCCGTCGTCGAGGCCCGCTCGAAAGAGCTGGCCCGCTCCAACGCCGAGCTGGAACAATTCGCCTCCATCGCTTCCCACGATTTGCAGGAACCGCTCCGCAAGATTCAGTCCTTCGGCGGGCTTCTCATGGCCCAAAGCCGCGAAGGCCTGTTCCCCGAAGGGCAGGATTACCTCCAGCGCATGACGAATGCGGCGAAACGCATGCAGCAGCTCATCAACGATCTGCTGGCCTTCGCGCGGGTCACGAGTAAAGCCAGGCCGTTCGTGCCCGTCGATCTCGCGCGCGTGGCCCGAGAGGTTGTCGGCGACCTGGAGGTGCGCATTCGTGAAAGCGGCGGGCGCGTGGATATCGGCGCGCTGCCGGAGGTGGTCGCCGACCCGACGCAGATGCGCCAGTTGCTACAAAATCTGCTCGGCAATGCGCTAAAATATTGCCGCCCCGGACAGGCTCCCCTGGTAGAAGTCGATGCGTCCATGCCGACCGATGAGCTGTGCAAGATTAAAGTGCGCGACAACGGCATCGGCTTTGACGAGAAGTACCTGGACCGGATCTTCGGCCCGTTCCAGCGTTTGCACAGCCGGGAGCAATTCGAGGGCACCGGCATGGGACTGGCCATCTGCCAGAAGATTGTCGAGCGGCACGGCGGAACGATCACCGCCACCAGCGTGCCGGGCCAGGGTTCCTCGTTTATCGTTACCTTGCCGCTCTGTCAACCGAAAGGAACTCCGTGCGATGAGTAAGCCCGACGAGCTGGTCGAAATCCTGATGGCCGACGACGATCCAGACGACCGGCTCATGGCTCAGAAGGCATTGAATGACTCTCGCTTGCGGAACGGCCTTCGTTTCGTGGAGGACGGTGAAGAGTTGCTGGATTACCTGCGCCGCCGCGGCAAATACGCCGACCCCGCCTCGTCGCCGGAGCCGGGCCTGATCTTGCTCGACCTGAACATGCCCAGGAAGGACGGCCGCGAGGCGCTGGCCGAGATCAAGGCGGACGCCAATCTGCGCCATATTCCCGTGGTCATCTTGACGACCTCGGATGCCGAGACGGACATTCTCCGCTCGTACGATCTCGGGGCCAATTCCTTCATCACCAAACCAGTCTCTTTTCAAGGACTGGTCGAGGCGATGAAGGTTCTGACCCAGTACTGGTTTGAGATCGTCAAGTTGCCGAGCAGTTGCGCAGGAGCGTGAGGCACGCCTCAACAGCGCGCCTTCACCCGGCGCGCGCGGCGGATCTTCAGCGGCGGCTTGGAGGTGGCGACAGGCTTCTCCTCGGCCGCCTGCTCGGTGGTTGCCTTGCTGGCCAGGTACGCTGCGCGCCAGTCGAGAACGGATTTCTTGAAGAGGCTGTTGATCGGCGGACGTTCAGAAGAGTGCATGACTTTCTCGGAATCTCTGATGGTGATCGGGTGGAGGGCGAGGCGGGAATTACAAGAGCATATCGTGTGCCGCAGCTGAGTCAAGCGCGAGACATGATGGCGTTCAGAAATCACTTCGTCGTTTCGCGTCGATCGTTCGAGGAATAGGATGTTGTGTAGGACGACTCGCGTCTCACCAAGGATCGATTATGGATCGGGTGCCGCCGTTTGCCGGCTTGCGGATGAGGCGTCAGTCCAAATAGTCGGAGTCGTGTGGGAGGAAGAGCATGGGTCGGAACACATCTCGCCGACTGTCTCTGACCCTCGCCCTGATGGGCGCGGTCGGTATCCTGCCCCGGTTGGACCTCCGCGCCGAACCGGTGAAGCCGCGCACGGACCTGCACGGCGACCTGTTGCCGGACGGCGCCGTGGCGCGCTACGGCACCCTGCGGCTGCGGCACGCGACGCCGGTTTCGCACCTCGCCTTCAGCCGCGACGGCAAGCAACTCGCTTCCGTTGGCGAGGAGGACAAATCGGTCCGCGTCTGGGAAATCCCCTCGGGCAAGCTGCTGACTCGTGTCGCGGTGCGCAAGGAGGAGTCGCCGCGCGCCGCCGCCTTCGGACCGGACGGCACCCTCTTCGTCCTCGGCAGCGATCCGACCTGCAGCGCCTGGGATCTGAAGAACGGGCGTCGGCTCTTCGCCAAGGATCTGGAGGACCAGGGCAACACCGCCGCCTGGGCGCCCGACGGCAAGACTCTCGCCGTCGGCCTCGTCTCCGGAAAAACCGTGCTGCTCGATGCCGCGACAGGAGCGGAAGTTGCGCGACTGGAACCCACGGCGCCCGAGGAACAGGGCGTGACGCACCTCGTCTTCACGCCGGACGGCACGAAGCTGGCGGTCGGACATGCGGACGGCATGGCGCGCCTCTGGGACGTGGGAATGAAGAAGCGCGTGCATACCTTCCCGACCGAAAAAGGGGCCGAAGGCATCCTCCGCGACGTTTGCTTCTCCCCCGACGGTCTGTCGTTGATTGTGGCGACCGACGACCGCGTCCTGGCGTTCGTGGTCAATACCGGCAAGGCGGCCGCCGACTTCACTGCGCCGATGGCGAACCTCGCCGGCGTGCGCTTTACCCCGAACGGCAAACAACTCGTCGGTCTCGGCACCGACGGACGCGTCTTCCACTGGCAGGCCGGGACGGGCAAGCCGGTCTCGGAGACGAAAAAAGTCCTCTTCGAGGGCGTCGAGGACGCGTTCGCGGTCTTCGACTCGGCGGCGACCGTTGCGGCGTACGCGCGTGAAACGGACATTCATCTGATCGACCTGCGCACAGGCAAGTTCCTGCACGAACCGACCGAGACGCGGACTCCCCTGGTCCAGGTGCGGTTTCGAGGCCAGGGCGAGGTTTTGTGCCGGGGCGAGGACGGTTCGCTGCGCTTCTGGAACCCGGCCACCGGTCGCGGGAACAAACTCGTGCCCGTACTCGCCGCCGACGAATCGCAGCCGAGCGTGATCGATCTCAGCCTGGACGGTTGTCGGGTGGCGGCGGTCGATCCGGCCGGCAACTTCCGTGTTCTGGAAGGCAAGAAAGAACTGTGGAAAGCCAACACCACCGAAGAGGGCATTCCCGCCCAGCTGCATTTCAGCCCCGACGGGACGTTGCTGGCGGCCTGCCATGAAGGCGGCGTCCTCCTGCTCGACGCCGCGACAGGCAAACGACGGCTGGCGCTCGTCGTCGCCGCCGACGGCGAGTTCCGCGTACAGTGGTCGCGGGACGGCCGCATGCTCGCCGTCGCCGACTCGGCCACGAACGAGGTGACGATCTGGGAATTGGCGACGGGGCGGAAGCGGCGGACTCTCGAAGTGAAAGAACCGGTCGTGACGGCGTTCACCGGGGACGGCCGGCGCCTGGCGGTCGGCTGCGCCAACGGCATGATACACGTCTTCGAGATGACGGCGGAGGGTGCCACGCTTGAGCTAGCCATCGGCGAAGGCCCGGTTCGCGCGCTGGTATTTTCTCCGGACGGCACCCGGCTCGCGGCCGCCGGTGACAACGTCGTGCGCCTCTGGGACGCCGAGGGCAAACCGCTGGCCGCCTTTCACGGACACGAAGGCGAGGTTCACGACCTGGCGTTCGCGCCGGACGGCCGAACCCTGGTGTCCTGCAGCCAGGACGGAACGGCTCTCGTCTGGGACGCGCTCCATCCGCCGCGGCCGAGTCGTGGGCGCGACCCGTCGAGGAACCTAGCCGATCTCTGGGAGGAGTTGGGCCACGAGGACGCGGCGCGGGCATTTCGGGCCGTCACGGCGCTGCGTGAGACTCCGGCCGAGACCGTCGCTTTCATCAAGGAGCGACTGACGCCCGCGCAGGCGCCGGAGCCGAAGCGCGTCGCGCGATTACTCGCCGACCTGCAAAGCGACGACTTCGCCACGCGCGAAAAGGCCGCAAAGGAGTTGGAGTTGTTTGATGTGCAGGTCGAAACAACGCTGCGGGCGGCGCTCTTGAAGGAGTCGGGAATTGACGCAAAAACGTGGATGAAGATGCTGCTCGAGAAGCTGGAAGCGCCGCCGTCGCGTCCGGAACGGCTGCGCGAAGTGCGGGCCGTTGAGGTGTTGGAGCAGATCGCCAGCCCTGAGGCTTGCGCGCTTCTCGAAGCGCTCGCTGGCGGCTCTGATGCCCGGCTGACACGCGAGGCGAAGATTGCGGTGCGGCGCCTGACAACGAAGTAAACGGGACCAACCCGAAGCGCAAGCGAGTGGTTCGTCCTTCCCTCGCTTGCGCTTCGGGCTGGTGTCCCCAGGAACCAGACATCGTCTGCGTTCCAGCTGTTCTCTCACGACTCACTGGGCGCGGCCGCGGCGGCGCGGCGGGACTTGGCGCTCTCAGGTTTCGTCGGCACGGCCGGCGCAGCGGGTTCCTCCGCCGCTTCGCCGTTCGAGGCGGCTGGAGTCAGCAGGCCGCGTTTCTCCAGGATTTTCTGAGTAAGCTCCTCCACGATCGCCGGGTTCTCGCGCAGGAACTCCTTCGCCTTTTCCTTACCGTTGCCCAGCGCCACCTCGCCATAGTTCATCCAGGCGCCGCGCTTCTCGATCAGCTTGTCTTCCAGGGCCAGGTTGATCAGATCGCCCTCGCGGCTGATGCCGCGGTCGTGCATCAGGTCGAACTGCGCCTGCTTGAACGGCGGCGCCACCTTGTTCTTGACCACTTTCACCTTGCACTCGGAGCCGATCGTGTCTTCGCCGTCCTTGATGACGCCGGCCTTGCGCACCTCCAACCGCACCGAGCTGTAGAACTTCAGCGCCAGGCCGCCCGAAGTCGTCTCCGGATTGCCGAACATGACGCCGATCTTCAGGCGAATCTGGTTGATGAACACCAGGCACGTTTGCGTCCGGGAGATCGTCGGCGTGAGGATGCGCAACGCCTGGCTCATGAGCCGGGCCTGAATGCCGACGTGCGAGTCGCCAATCTCGCCTTCGATTTCTGCGCGCGGCACCAGGGCGGCCACCGAGTCGATGATGATGATGTCCACCGCGTTCGACTTGATGAGCATCTCGGCGATCTTGAGCGCCTCTTCGGCGTTGGACGGCTGGCTGACGAGCAGGCTTTCGAGATTGACGCCGATGCGTTTGGCCCAGCCGGGATCGAGGGCGTGTTCGGCGTCGATGAACGCAGCGACGCCGCCCTGCTTCTGGGCGTTGGCGACGGCGTGCAGGGCCACGGTCGTCTTGCCGCTGGACTCCTGACCGTAAATCTCGACGACGCGGCCGCGCGGCAACCCTTTGCCGCCCAGGGCGATGTCCAGGCTCAGCGCCCCCGTCGAAATACCCGGCACATCGGTACGGAAGTTCTCCCCCAGACGCATGATGGCGCCCTTGCCGATGTCCTTCTCAATCTGCGCCAGAACGTTTTTCAGTTCGCGGTCGTCGGCCATGATAGCTCCCTCAGTCAGTGAAAGCACCGCTCGGTGGAGTGTGGGATTCAAGCAGTTTCTCTCTCCGGCAGTGTACAGATGTTAGTATAATCGGCTGCGGCCGTGACACAAGGTTAGCAGGATACATTCCCCCCGCCAAGAAGTTTTGCCGGCGAGGTGCTCATCTCCGCGGTTCGCCT
This sequence comes from Gemmatales bacterium, assembly GCA_038331535.1. Lineage (GTDB taxonomy): Bacteria > Planctomycetota > Planctomycetia > Gemmatales > Gemmataceae > JBBQPD01. The sequence continues at coordinate 15,601 of JBBQPD010000018.1, forward strand.
TCGCTGGGGGCGCGCTCCCGAAATAGGGAACCCCGGTGTTGCGGCCGGAAGGGCCGCTTCCGTCAGCCCAGGCCGATGGCCTGGGAACCCTTGAAACGCATGCCATTGCTTTTCTCGCGACTCGCAAATGGGGCCAATCCCTAGAACCACAAGGATACGCAAGACGTTCGATCCGGATCGCCTGCGCTGGGAGTGCTCCTCGTGCCACGTCTCCACCTCGTCTCGTTGTTGCCTCTGCTCGCGCTGCCGATGTTGACTCCGACTGCCGCGGCGCAGGAGGGCAAACCGCCGTTCTATGCCGACAAGGCGAAGCTACTGGTCTATCTCGACGGCGCGGGCAAACCTGTTCCGATTCAGAAGGCTGCGGACTGGGAGAAGCGGCGCGAACACATCCTCGCCGGGATGCAGCAAGCAATGGGGCCGATGCCGCCCGATGCGCGCAAGGTTCCCCTCGACCTTCGCGTCGAAGGCGAGGAGACGCTCGCCAAAGTGGTCCGCAAGAGGATCACCTTCGCGGTCGAGAAGGACGACCGCGTCACGGCCTACCTGCTGATCCCGCGCGATTTGAAGGGGAAAGCGCCGGCCATGCTCTGCCTGCATCAGACCACGCGGATCGGCAAGGGAGAACCGGCCGGCGTCGGCGGCCTTCCCAATCTGCACTACGCACTCGAGTTGGCTGAGCGCGGCTACGTCGCCCTCGCGCCCGACTATCCGAACTTCGGCGACTACAAGGTCGATGCCTACGCGCGCGGCTACGACAGCGCCACCATGAAGGGAATTTGGAACCACCGCCGCGCCGTCGATCTGTTGCAAGCGCTGCCGGAAGTGGACGGCGAGCGCATCGGCTGTATCGGCCACTCGCTCGGCGGGCACAACGCGCTCTTCGTCGCCGCCTTCGACCCGCGCCTCAAGGTCGTCGTTCCCAGTTGCGGGTTCAACTCGTTCTTCAAGTATCAAAAGGGCAACCTGACGGGCTGGTCGCACAAGGGTTACATGCCGCGCATCGCCGATGTGTACGGCCGGGACGCGGCGAAGATGCCGTTCGATTTCACCGAGGTCGTGGCGGCGCTGGCGCCGCGCGCCGTGTTCATCAACGCCCCGCTGCGCGACGATAATTTCGAGGTCGGCGGCGTGCGCGACTGCGTCGCCGCCGCCGGACCGGTCTACCGTCTGCTCGGGGCGGCCGAGAACCTCGAAGCCGTCTACCCCGACGCCGGCCACGATTTCCCGCAGGATGTGCGGCAGAAGGCTTACGCGTTCATCGACCGGCATCTGCGGCCGCGCTGAACCGCACATGCTCCTGGAGCGTTGTTTCCCGCGCGGCAGGCGGATACGATAAACCCGGCCCAAAGGCCGACCGATCTCGAACACGCGGCGCGGAGTGGCGACATGAGCAAGTTGGTGAACGACGAAGCGCTGGACGTCCTGTTTCGGCAGGCACGCACGCATAGCGCCTGGCTGGACAGGCCGGTGGACGACGCGTTGCTCCAGCAGGTTTACGATCTAGCGAAGATGGGCCCCACCTCGGCCAACATGTGCCCGCTGCGCGTGGTGTTCGTGAAGTCGAAAGAAGCGAAGGAAAAGCTAAAACCCTGCCTCGACGCGGGCAATGTGGACAAGACGATGAGCGCGCCGATCACCGCCCTCCTCGGCATGGATGTGCATTTCTTCGATGCCCTGCCGAAGCTGTTCCCACACGTCGACGCCAAGGCCTGGTTCAAGGATCTGCCGGAGAACGTGCTGGAAACCATCGCGCTGCGAAACTCCTCGCTGCAAGGCGCCTATTTCATGCTGGCGGCGCGAGCGCTCGGACTCGATTGCGGGCCGATGTCCGGCTTCGATAACAAGAAGGCCGACGCCGTATTCTTCGCGGGAACGACGGTCAAATCCAACTTCCTGTGCAACCTCGGACACGGCGACGCATCCAAGCTCCAGCCGCGCAGCCCGCGCCTCCGTTTCGAGGAAGCGTGCAAGGTGCTTTGAGGGACGCGCCCGACTTCCGGACAGCGCGTCTCAGATCAGCCGGCGCTCGAGTTTCCCCGACTTCGCCAGGCCCCGATGAGGACGCCGCCGACGATCAGAAATCCGAGGCATCCCAAACGCGACCAGACGAACATCGCCTACCTCTCCGCCGCCGGACGTCGCCAAATACCTGAGACGGGCCTTCTACGAGCCGCGACCGTCAGGGAGCGCTGGTGCCAGGGCTCTGAGACGTGCTTTTTACGAGCCGCGACCGTCAGGGAGCGCTAGTGCCAGCGCTCTGAGACGGGCCTTTTACGAGCCGCGACCGTCAGGGAGCGCTGGGACCAGCGCTCCCTGACGGT
>JBBQPD010000019.1:0-17904 GCA_038331535.1 Gemmatales bacterium
AGAAGATCTCGAAGCGGGTAAGCAGGAAGTGGGACTGGCTCACTATGAAGTGCGGAGTTGGGTGGGCTGGCACCATCACATGACGTTGTCTTTCGTGGCGTTGTGGTTTGTGGTGCTGGAAGCGTTGCGGCTCAAAAAAAACCTCCGGCCCTGACCGTGTCGCAGGTACGCCAGATATTCGCGGAGCTGTTGGCCGATCGTCCGGCGACGCCGACGGAGATCGCCGCGCAGGTAAGTGAGGTACTGCGTCGCAACGAGGAGGCGCGGATCTATCACTGGTACCAGAAGACCAAGCGGTTCCCACCCCGGCGTTGCCCGCCTTGCGGCCAAGCCGGCGCCCCGAAGAAAAAACGCAGAGCTTAACATTCGCAAGGACTTAGAACAAAAGCGCACAGTAGAACTAACTAGGTGGTTGGATCACGGCGCACTAGCCGGGCTGGTACACCGCGCATGTCAAATTCCTTGAATTGGGCCTCACTACAAACAAACATTAAAAAGGAGATACGCCAATGGAAAGGATCGGGCTAGTCGGCATCAGCTTCACGGCATGATCCACCATCTCGCGTCGGTCAATTCGCGTTCCAAAATTAGACAACCATTTGCGGCCGCGATCCGAAAAGAGTTCGCCGACCGGCGACTGGCGTCGCCGGCCCGGCGCCAACCACATGAACATCGGCAAGATCAAATCCTATGCAAATCTTGGTGAGATCCTGGCCAACTCTTCTCTGGAACGTCAGCAAGTCTGAAGCGCGTTCCACACCTGCCTGTTGACTCTCCGCGCCGGACAGCGCACGTCGTAACCGGTTTCTGATTATCTCCGCCCCTACGATTGCCATGCGTGACGGCCTGTGGCGGTCGCATGCAGCCACCCGCGTCGGCGCCACGTTTCAGCCCCGCGCCCCTCCGCTCAAAAAAACCTGGAAAAAAGCTGAAATCCATCACGAATTGCCTTGATGCTCTTGGCGGGTTCGAGGTAACTGTCCTGTCCCGCGGCGGCATAGCAGTGTGCCGCCCGGCCAGCTACGGACCACGACTGGGGAGATAGGCCATGAGCAAGTAGAACAAGAAGGCGACCATGAGCGGCGACCAGCCGGCGCCGCCTCCGCGAACTGGGCATCCGTCTCACCGACATCGAACGGTGCCGCTGGGGACCGAACGTGGCGCTGTAGAATTAACAGGCGCGAGACTTTTTGTGCAGTTTTTGGACAGCGGTTGGAGTCGAATTCGATTGGCGAACGAGCCCACCAAAGACTTGCTCACCAGATCTTGCAACCGGGGCCGGAGGTCGGCCAGGAGGTTGGAGTCATCGCCTGCCGCGAGCGCTTGGGCGGGCTTCTTAAGTACTACCACCGCAAAGCGGCCTGAGTTCGAGGTTCGAGGCCGTGCGCCATTCCAAACGCCAGTCGATCCCAACCCGATGAGGAAGGGGCACGCATAGTCACGCCCCAAGTACCGCGCTCAACCAAATCCGTTAAGCCGACATTTTCGCTGACGATCATTCTGAACTCTGTTTGCCGCTTGTCTTCGACTCGGCTGACTATTTTGACCATACGGTATCCATCGAAAGCGATTTCGCCAGCCAGGACGCGCACGCTTCGATGAAGCGGGCACGAAGGCCGTCACCTGTCAAGTTCGATGAGGACCGGAACACAACGGCAGGGTCGTCGTCAAACGGGACGACGAGAGAGCTTGACGGAAAAGGGTGGATTAGTGCCGGGTGACCGATCGTCGGGAGAGAACATATCTGCTTCGCCTAAAGTGGGTTAGGCGAAGCATACGACATCCCGGCCGACTCAAGCAAGTGGTCGCGGGCCGGATAACTGTACCGACACGAAGGTCTCTTGCTAGCAATTGACAATGCGAGTGAAGGGCGGATCGATGAACTCTCCGCGGTGAACACCCGTCGTCTGCCCGACCAAAGGTCTCTTTCTTGGGGGCCGAATACCAGACCATCCCCTCGCAAGTCACGATGCCGGAACTCGGATCACCGGACCATGCCCTCGATCACGTCAGCAGGTCCGCAATCGGCCCGGTCTGATCGACGTCCTTGAGGCCAGGATCTGCGACGCCGAACTTGTCGCGCGGCTTGCCGACCGCGTGCAGCAGCGTGCAGTACAGGTTCGCCATCGTGCGATGTGCCTTCGCCCGGTAGACGGGGAACTGTAAGTATCGGGCGGCCGTCTTGAGCGTGCCGCCCAGGTTGCCGAGCAGAACCACCGGCCACTCGTACAGGCTCGGATGGTGGCTGTCGCCGGAGTCGCTCAGGTAGACGATGAGAGTGTTGTCCAGCATCGTGCCGTCGCCTTCCTTGATCCCGGCGAGTTTCCGCGCCAGCCCGGCGATCAGCTTCGCGTGGAACCGGCGCAGCTCCACGAAACAGTCCGCGTAAGTCTTGCCCTCGTACGAGCCGCCGTGGCCAATGTGATGCAGGTCGGGAATCCCGAACTCCGGGAAGTTGCCGAAGCGTTGCCCGCCGCCGCCCGAGGTCAGGGTGACGACATTCGTCAGGCCGGTGAGAAGGGCCGCGGTCGCGATCTCGAACTGTGCTTCCAGGATGAGACTGGAGGTCGTCGTCGTGAGCTTGTCGCCGAGATTCGGAGCGTTCTTCTTGAGATCGTCCGCCTTGGCCAGCAGCTCGCGCTGCCGATCGCGTAGCGATTCGAACGCCTGTACGTAGCTGTCGAACTTTTGTTTTTCTTCGCCGACGAGAGTGGCCTGGGATCTTTTGACGTCGTCTGCCATGAAGTCGAGGAGGTTCGACTTCTGATCGAACGCCTTCCTGCTGGAGCCTTCCGCGACGCTGCCGAAGAGCGACTTGAAAGCCAACTCGGGAGAGCAGACGATCGGGATGGCTTTGGCCGGCCCGGAAGCCGAATAGGCATAGTTCATGCTCTCCCGCGAGGCGTAACCCAGGGCGACATGGGGGAAGATCCCGGGCAGCGCATCGCTCACGGCCGAGTCGATGGTCTGCCCCATCGGTCCCCGGTTTGCGGGGTAGCAGCCGAGCGCCCCGTGATTGGCGGAGTGGTCGCTGATGGCGATCCGGCCCGACAACCCTTGCACCAGGGCCAGGCGGTTCTTGAACGGCGTGAGGGGTTCCAGCGCCGGGTGCAACGTGTGGTCCTTCAGACTGAGTTCTTCCAGCTTCTCGTTCTGGGGGCGTTCGTTGCGGCCGTCGGGCCGGCGCTTCACCCCTACAGGGACGAGGTGTTCCGGCATCATGCCGTTGCTCTGCATCACGAAGATGATCCGTTTGCGGATCGCTTTCTTCTCGTCCCCGGCCGCATGGGCGGCAAGTTGGGTGAGAACGGGAGCGAGCAGGGTCGCGCCGGCACCGAGCGCGACATCCTTCATCAGCTGACGGCGAGTGGTTTCGGTGTTCACTTGGTTTCTCCGAGCGCGGGTTGCGCGGTGGATCGGTAGAGGAACGAGTCGGACGTCAGCAGCGCGACGAGGAGTGCCTTGAGACTGCCGCCGCTCTCGACGTAGGCACGGTCGGCGTCCTGGAGCGTTTTGGCGTCGGCCAGGCTTTCGTTGCGACCCAGGTAGAAGCGGAACGCGTGCCGAACAAATACCTGCCGCACGCGTTCCGAGTCGGCCAGTTTGCGGATCAGTTCGCGCGGATCCTCGACGGCGCCGTCGAGTTTCGGGTCGCCGCTGTCCGCGATCCGCCCTGTGTTGTTCAACTCGACGGCGCGGGCCACCGGGCCAAGCGGTTTGCCCTTGGGATCGACGTGCTTGGCGGTCGCCTCCAGGTCGCGGACCTCCTCGGTGGTACGAAAACGGCCGAAATGGTCGAAGTTCTCAAACGGCAAACCGAGGTCGTCCATGCGCTGATGGCACTTCCAGCACCGGGCATCGCGGGTGACGGCGAGCCGGTCGCGGTAGGTCCGGTGTGGGTCGTCCGGCACCTGGGCGACAACGCCAATCGGCAAGTCAGGAACCGTGCCGCCGAGGAGACGTTCGCGAACCCAGCGGCCGCGGCGGACGGGGTCGTTGTCGAAGTTGGTGCTGAACGCGACCAGCCAGCTCGGCTGCATGAGGATGCCGAGGCGCGTGTCTTTCGGCAGCGGGGCCGGCTGCGAATTGGGCCACTCGGCCAGGCCGTAGACGGACTCCACGCCCTGCACCGGCTTCTCGTCCTTTCGTTTCGGGTTCACCGGCGGCGGCAGCGACGCCCGCTCCGGCTCCAGCTTTCCCGTCTTCTTGCTCTTGCGCAGAGCGAAGTTGACGAAGGAGTCCGGCGTGGTCAGCAACCGCCGAAACACGTCCTTGTCCTCGGCCAGGATGTACTCGACGAGCCGATCTGTGTCCGCCACCAGGACGCCCGGCTCGTGTTTGAATGCCTTCGGACTGTCCTTGAAGATGTCCACGGCCTTGCCGTACTCGAAATACTCGCGGAAGAACTTGAGTCGGGACGTCTTCTCGATCTTCGGATCGTCCAGGATGCGGCGCACCTGGGCGGCGACTTGCTCTCGTGAAGTCAACTCGCCCTTCTGAGCCGCCATCGTGATGCCGGCTTCGCGGCGGTCGCTCAGGGCCAGGGGCACGGCCCTGGCCAACTCGTCAGGCGCCAGCATTCGCCGGCCCGAGCCGTCGGTTTTGCCCTGCCCGAGTTCGCTGCGGAACAGGGCGTCGGTGCGCAACAGCACGGCCTGGAGCATGGTTTTCACCGCGGCGGGACGGTCGCCTACCTTGGCACACTTCTCGTACAGGCCGAGGAAGCGCTGCACCTCGTCCGCGTTCGCCGCGCGACCGATGGCCAGGCGATACTGCGTCTGGACGGCGGACTCGAGTTGCGTGCGCGTCGGTTCGAGGTCCGGGTTCATCAGCAGGACAAATTCACGGACGGCCCCGTTTCCCCCCTGAACCTTGCCGTCCTTGAGGGTGTGCGTCGTCTGCGCCTCCACGATGGCTTCCGCGTTGCGTAGCAGGATTTCGGTGCTCGGCTCGTCGATCGTGTACAGCCCGGCGAAGTCCTTGATGCCGCGTTCGGGGGTCAGGGTGAACGGCTGGACGATCTTGCTCGGCGTGCCTTTGCCCGTGACTTCGCGCACCAATCCGAAATACCCCTCCGGGCTGAGCCGCCACATCCGGCCGGGAAGCACGGCCGCCGATTCCTCGGACTTGCCGAAGAGAAGCTCGTGCGGAATCAGATTGCCCTGGTTCGGGAGTTTCGCCGCGTGGCCGCCGGTCTGTGTTGCTACCCAGGTGACGACGGCTCGGGCCGCCGCCTCCGCGGGGCGCGGTTCTTTCGTCGGCGGCATCAGACCGTCGCGCAACTGGTCGCGCACGGCCCGCCAGCGCGCGCCGTCTTTGGTCATGTCGGCGGTCAGGTCATCGAGACGCATTTTGCCCGACGGCTTTTCGGGTCCGTGGCACTTCACACAGTGCTGTTGCAGAAACGGCACGATCGTCTTGCGATAGTCAGCCGTGGCAGGCTCCGCAGCGCGCACGAGCCCGCTGCCGTGCAGACCTATGGCAAGTGTCATCAAGCAGGCCAGTGGGCTGAAGCGGTTCAGATTGAAGCATATCCGAAGACACATGTAATCACCTGAATCTCAATGGTCGGGTCATCACTTCGGCGTAGCTGGTGTCGCCGCAAACTTTCCTTCGACGCGAACCGGGTCCAAACTTGGGAGGTAGTTCTTCTGAGCGTCGCCGCGCTTGACCAGTTCGCCGACGAACGGCCGGACCGGGATCTTGTTCTTGTCGGCCGGCTGCTTCGCCGCGTCGAGGAACGTCCCATCGGTCAGCGACACCCACACGGTGCGCCGATAGTTCGCCACGTCCGGCCCCTCGTCCTTCACCTTGTGCAGGGCGTCCGCGTTCGGGCCGACGACAAACTCCAGCACGGTGTAGTCGGGGGAAACGCGGTAGTAGCGATAACCCGCTCGCGGCGGCTCGCCGTTCTTCATCACGTCGGGATATTCGCTCAGCCAGTACAGGTTGCCCTGCACCCAGTTGACGTAGATCCACTCGTTCGGCTTCAGGATGTCTTTCATCGCCAATCGCTTCACCACTTCGCCGGTCTTCTTGTAGATCACGATGCGGTCGGCGAAGCCCGCGTAGTTCTTGAACTCGTCGCTCGGGTTCTTGTTCAGCGTTTTCTCCGCCCCACCCGGCGGCTTGCGATCACTCACGGCCCAGCTCGCCGTCTGCCAGACCGCGAACGTCTCCCCGCCTGGCGGCACGAAAATGTGCGTGTAAGCAACGCGGAAATGCTCCAGGCCGTACGGAACGCCGACCAGCCAACCCGTGTGCTGCTCGTCGGTCTTGGTGTCCTTCCAGGTGAACTCCCAGCCGTCCTTGCCTTTGGGGTCTTTCTTCGACTCAGCGATGACCACATAGCGACCGTCGGGCGACTGGCAGCCATCGACGTAGCCCGGCCGGGTGTGTCCGGCGAAGGCCGTGACCGGTACGAACAACAGAAGAATCGTCGGCAACGCACGCTGTACGAAGCCAGCGCCTGCGGAACACTCGTAACCACGCATTTAGAACGCCTCCTTTACCGGTTGGGCGTTTTTGCCGAGGAAAGTCATTGGGCGACCCTCGCGGGACTGGTATTCCTTGTGGCAGTCGATGTCCAGGGAGTGGCAGATTGTGGCGAGGAACTCCTGGGCGTTGACGGGCCGGTCGGTGACTTCGCCGCCCTTCGCATCGACCTTGCCGATCACGGTGCCGCCCTTCACGCCGCACCCGGCCATCCAGGTGGTCCAGGCTTTCGCGTAGTGGCCGGCACCGAGCGTCTGGTTGTAGCGCTATCCGCGAGCTGTGGGGTGCGGCCGAATTCGCTCATGAACACGATGAGGGTGTCGTCGAACAGGCCGCGGATTTTGAGGTCTTCGATGAGGAACGCCATCGGGGCGTCCATGTACTCCGCCCGGCGTTTGATGTTCTTGGCCGCGCTGCCGTGATCTTCCCAGCCGCCGTGCGTCACCTCGATGAACGGGACGCCCGCTTCGACCAGCCGCCGGGCCAGCAGCAGCGACTTGCCGAACTGCGACGTGCCGTAAGCTTCCCGCGTTTTGAGCGGTTCCGCGTCGAGATCGAACGCCTTCACTTTCTCCGAGCGGAGCAGTTGCAGCGCCTTGCGGTAGTTGGCCTGGTGCGATGCCGCCGCTGCCGAAGGGCGCGTCGCCAACCCTTGCGTCTCGAATTCGTCCAGGAGTTTGGCGACCTCGTCGAACTCGTCCGCCGGGATCGCGGTCTTGAGATTCTCGATCCCCCTGGTCGGGTCGTTCACCGGAACCGGATTGTGCTTCGGACCGAGGTATGCGGGCACCGAACGGTGCGGGGCACCGGCCGCATCACCATCGGTGCCACCGTGGACGCTGACGAAGTTCGGGAGTTCGGCGTCGGCGATGCCCAGTTCGCACGAGGCGATGTTGCCGATGGACGGATACGAGACGGTGCCATTGGGGTTGTAGCCGGTGTGCATCATCGAGCGGGCGCGCTCGTGGACCGTGTTGCCGGTACTCGTGCCACGGATGAGGCAGATGTCCTTCATTCGCGCGGCGAGTTTCGGGAAGTACTCGCAGAACTTCACGCCCGGTACGGCGGTGTCGATCTGCTGGTTCTCGGCTTTGTATTCCGGTACGGTGAACGTATGGTGCTGGCTCACGCCGCCCTGCATGTGCAGCAGGATGCACGCCTTGGGCCGCGCGACCTTGCCTTCGCCGGCATAGGCCACGCGCGGCAACAGCCACCCGGAAGGCGACACGCCGACCACACCCGCAGCGGTCAGTTTCAGGAAATCACGCCGGAGGACGGAATTTCGCAGGGACATCGCCCGGCTCCTTTCAGTGATTCAACAGGAATTCGCTGCTGTTGAGCAACACCCACACCACACGGCAGTACGCGTCGCGCGGGGTCTTTTGCTTCTCGACGAAGGCGACGAACTTCGCCCGTTCGTCGGCTGTTGGGTGGCGGGCGAGGACCGCGAGAAACAGGCCATCGATCGCGTCGGTGGGCGACTTCGCGGAGACCATCAGGCGGTCCACCACTTTGCCGCCGGTGTTGAAGTACGATTCGTTCATCAGCTTCAGCGCGTGTGGGACGCCGAGTTTGAGTTCGGTCGGCTCGTCCGTCTCGCCGGGACCGCGGAAGCACTTGACGAACACGCTCCGGGGCGATGGCGGGGGCGGCGCTTTCGGGTTCGGCTTCTTCTTCGGATCGGCCGGCGGCGCGATCTCGCTCACTTCCAGGGCCACGCAGAGCGCGTCGTGGAGTTGCTCCGCCGTGAGTATCTTCGGTGTCATCCGGGCGAAGAGCAGTTCCGCCTCGGGCTTCTCGTTGCCCGGCATCACTTTGCTGGTGCGCTGGTAAGCCTCGCTCCGGCACACGCAGCGGATGAGGTGTTTCAGGTCGAAGTCGGACGCGGCGAATTCGTCGGCCAGGGAATCCAGCAATGCGGGGTGAGACGGCGCGTTGTGGTCGCCGAAGTCGTTCAGCGGGTTCACGAATCCACGGGCGAAGAAGTTCGCCCACAACCGATTGACCGCCGCCCGAAGGAACATCCGGTTGTCCTTGGCGGTCAGCCATGCGGCGAACAGCGGGCGGTGGTTCTTCGTGGGATCGGCTTCGAGCTTCGTTCCGTCCAGAAGGCCGGCGAGAATCTTCTTGCCACCGTTGCGGGCCTCGCCGTCGTTGGGGATGGTGATGCCGATCTCTTTCAGAGGCGTCTGCGGTTTGCCTTTCTTCATTTCCAGGTGCCGATCCATCACGCCGGGGGTGTTCTTGTTCTCGACCGTCTCCATGCGGGCGGTTTGGCTGAAGAACGCGGCCGTTTTCCAAAACTCGCTTTGCTTCCACGGCGTGAACGGGTGATCGTGGCATTCCGCGCACTGAAGCTGCACGCCGAGATACACCTGGGCGACATTCCCCGCGATGATCTTGGGGGTGAACTGGCTGTTCATGTCGGCGTTGTAGTAGAAGAACAGCCCTTGCGGAGCGTCGCTCAGAGTGCCGCTGGCGGTCAGAATATCGCGGGTGATGCTGTCCCAGCCCTGGCCTTCGTTCAGAGCCTTGCCAAGCCATTCCTTAAACGGTTCAGGCGAGGGCGGCCGCTGGTTCACGGTGGTCAGGTAAAACCCGTTCACCCAGCGTTCGCCGAAGTGTGTGCCGTAGTCGCTCGATGCCAGAAGCTCGTCAATGAGTTTCGCGCGCTTGTTCGCGCTCGTGTCCGCGAGGAACGCCAAGGTGCGTTCCGTGGTCGGCGGCTTGCCGACAATGTCGAACGAGACCCGCCGCAGAAACTCGGCGTCGTCGGACTGCGGCGCGGCGGGCACCTTCGCGGCGGCCAGCTTCGCCGCGATCGCGCGGTCGATGAGCAGCGCCACTTCCGCCGGCTTTTGAGCGGGCCGCGTGACGACCACATCAGTCTTTTTCCCCGCCCCCTTTGCACCGCCTGCGATCCACTCGCGGATCAGCTTCTTGTTCGCGTCGGAGACCTTGTTGTCGGTCTTCGGCATCTCGTCCTTCGCGAGCTTCTGCCAAAGCAAGCTGTCATCCGGCTTGCCGGGCACGATCGCGGCCCCGGATTTGCCGCCCTTCAGGACTGCCGGCAGGGTGCGGAGGTCGAGGCCGTTCTTCTGGTGGACGCCGCCGTGGCACTGGAGGCAGTGCGCGTTCAGGACGGGCAGGATGTCGCGTTCAAATACGGGTGCAGAAACCGGCTCGGCCGAGTTGGCTGCCCCGGTTGCCAGCGCAGCGACGACGAGAGCGAGTCGGGCACTCCCGAAAGCCGTGTGAAGGTGCAGGGAGGACAAATTCTCTTTAGCTGCGAAGCCCATTTCGGTTACTCCACGATCGCAAACGCTGGCCGACTACAACGACGGACGCTCTCCGCGGTCACACCCACCGCGAACAGGGCGCGCAGGCCGCGTTCGAGTTTGACGCCCTCGAGTTGCCACGGTGCCTTGTCAGCCACGCCGACGATGCGGTCGCCGTCATGAAACTCGATTTTCGCGTACTGCCCGGTCGTTTCCGCCGCAAAGCGCAGCGGCGTATCGGATCGGACCTGGCCGCCGTATCCCTGACCACACTCTGGCCCACCCCATTTCCCATCTTTCTTCCGGTACTCGACGACCGGCGCCGTCAGTTTCAGGTCGGGCTTGGCGGTAGGATACGAACGCCACATCCAGGCAGCGTAGGCGTCTGGCATCCAGGTCGGGCTGACCATCCCTTTCGCCTCCGCGAACGGGGCGATGGCGTTCCACTCGCCGATGTCATTGAAGTCGCCCACCCAGCCGCGTTCGCGGACGACCGGAGCGAGTTTCGTCGGCTCTCCGGGCCGGGGAGTCGCGCGCGGCAGCCGCAGAGCGATGCAGCGTTCGAGGAAGCCCATGAAGAAGTTGTACTTCGAGTAGATGCCGTGTCCGAAGCCGTAGGTGCTGGCGTAGCAGCGCAGGTCCGACGTCGGCGTCGGTTTGTCCTTGAGCGCCGGCAGGAGTTTCTCGCGCTCGGCGCGCCGTTCGGTTTCGGTCTGCTTGGTGAACTCCCAGGCGGACGCTACGGGCACCTTCGCGATCAGCTCGGGGTACTTCGGCCAACCGTGATACCAGGCGTCGCCCCAGGCCAACACGCGCTCGGGGGCGCGCTGGTACAGGTCGGCGCACAGCGGCGCCCCGTTCTGGCCGAGCCAGCCCACGAGCGGAGCGACGGCCAGCTCGGGCCGTCCCGTGGCCTTCGCCGCTGCTTCGAGGTAGCGGAGGAGGATACCCATGTTGCCGACCGGGTGACCAAGTTTGTGGCGACCGTTGCGCTTGTCGTTGTGGCCGAGGTCGTACTCGAACGGCCAGGGGACCGTGACCAGCGCGAAATTCCAGAGGCGGGCCAACTCACGCGGGTCGGCGCTGTGGAAGACGTAACAGACGAAGATCCCCCGAATCGACTCGACTTTCGGCGGCAGGTACAGATGCACCTTGTCGTCGGTCTTGCGGAAATCGGCCCAGGCCGGTGCGTCGTCCAGGCGATTCACCGGCAGCCAGCCCGGCGGCAAGTCCTTCGTGTCCGCGGCGTGGAGCGATCCGGCACTCAGCGCCGAGAGAGCGAGACCGCCGAGGCCGTACGACGACTGGGTCAGTAGGTCGCGGCGCGTCAGATTCGTTTTCGCTTGTGAGTCGCTCACGCCAGCACCCCCTTGACGACCTTACCGCTGACATCGGCCAAACGCTGGTCGCGGCCGCCGTAGCGGTACGTCAGGCTCTCAGGATCGAGACCCAGCAGATGCAGCAAGGTCGCATGCAAGTCGTGGACGTGAACCGGGTCTTTCACGATGTTCTGGCCGATCTCGTCCGTCTCGCCGTACATCGTGCCCGCCTTCGACCCGCCGCCAGCGAGCCAGTACGTGAAGCCCTTGGCGAAGTGGTCGCGGCCGTTACCGTTCTGGGCGTAGGGGCTGCGGCCGAATTCGCCCGTAATCACGAGATGGATCTTGTCCTCCAGGCCGCGCTGCCGCAGGTCTTCCAGGAACGCGCTCACCGCACGATCGAGCGGCGGCGCGAAGACGCCCATCCCCTCCAGGATGTTGGGGATGCCCTTGCGGGCGTGGCAGTCCCAGTTCGCGTTCACCACCGTCACGAAGCCAGCACCGGCCTCGCACAGACGCCGAGTCATGAGTAACTGCCGGCCGAGCAAGAACCCGATCCCAGCCGAGGCGGCAGCGAAGGAAAAGGCAGGCTATGGACACTTGGCACCTCAGGAGGCGAGGAAGCGAGGAAGGAGGGCGATTCGTCTTGCCTTACACTCCAGGTACGACACTCCCTCAAATCAGACAGAGAATTCCGCCAATTTATTGCCGTATTCCGTAAGATGCTTCCTCGATAAGAGTTGCGGCTGGATTCGATTCTCGACCGGAGGATGTCGGTGTCTGGCGTTGGAAGCTTGTGTACTTGGTGAAAGGAGGTTTCCGGTCAGCCGTTGCGCTAAACTCGTTGCCGGTGCCATGAATGATACCACGCCGATCAAGGAGTTTCTGAGTTACCGGGGCGAGTTCATGGCGTACCTCATGGCCATCCTGCGCGACTTCGATGCGGCCGAGGAGGTGTTCCAGAATGCCGCCGTGGTGATCCTCGAAGGCGCCACCGCTGGCGAGCCGATCCGAAACTTCCGGGCCTGGTCCAAGGAAATCGTCCGCCGCCAGGCTCTCTATCGACTCCGCCAGCAGTCGCAGCAGGCCAAACGGTTTCGACCGATCGCGCCCGAGTTGTTCGAGGCGATCTCGGCGACGTTTCTCGAAGAAGACGCCGAGGGCGTGCGGCGCGAAGTCCTGGCCCTGAGGAACTGTCTGGAGAAACTACCGCCCCGGCAGCGCGCGCTGCTCGGCCTGCGCTACGAGCGGCAGCAGTCGTTCGAGCAAATCAGCCAGGCGACGGGCACAACGCCGGGGGCCGCCCAGCGGGCCCTGAGCCGGATTCGCTTGGCCCTCCACGACTGTGTCCTCGCCGCCTTGCAGGCATCACAGGAGATCTCATGAACCGCTCAACCGACCTGAACGAGCTGTTGCAGAGATGCCTGAACGGCACACTCGACGAAACGCAGGAGCGCGAGCTGGCGCGACTGCTCCAGGAATCGAGCGCGGCGCGTCAGACCTTGCGGTCTTACCTCCGGATCGAGGGCGGTTTGCTCAGTCTCGCCGAGGCAAGAACTCTCGCTAGCACCACCCCGATGGTGTCCGATCAGCCCCGAGGCGCCGCAGTGGCCGATGTGACACGCCCAAGTCCGAACAAACCGTCCACCGGTCGGAACCCGTTCCGGCGACGCATCGCCATCGGCTTTTTCGTCGTAGCGGCGACGGTATTGCTCGTGGTTGGAGCAGTGCACTGGTTCACTCCCGCGCCGCCGTCGGTGATCCTCGCTCCGCCAGCGAACGTTGCTCAGGTCGATGCAACAAGAAGAGGTGAGGCGGAGATGTCGGAAGTCGTCGGCAACGTCGAGATCATCGCCGAGGGGCAAGACGCAAAGCCTGCAGGGACGGCGAGCAAACTCCTGTCCGGGCAAACCGTCCGGACCGGTGGCGACTCGAGTTCGGCGGCGGTGGTCTACCCCGATGGCACTCGCCTCGACCTGGCCAGCGCTACCGTAGCGCGGTTGTGGCAATCTCTCCCTACGGAACCAGCCCAGAAGCGGGTGTTTCTGACGGCCGGCATGCTGGGCGCTGAAATGCCCCCGTCCACGGACGATACGCCGATGATTGTGTCAACCCCTCACGCCGAAGTCCGCTTGCACGGAGCGAAGCTGGCCTTCTCGGTCGATTCGTCCTCCACCTATGTGGAACTGGTAGCGGGCCGGGCGGAACTAATCCGCAATGTGGACGGACAGCCGCTCAGCCTGACGCAAGGCTCCTTTGTGGTCAGCACCAACCGCATCGAGCCGATGGTGGTCCAGCCGGTGCCCGCAGCGCCGGCGGAACCTCGTGCGACCTGGAAGATCTCCGGACCAACCCTGGCGTACGCGCCCGATCATTCCTTCCTGGCGGTCCCCTGGAAAGAGCGGATTCAGGTCTGTCATCCGGAGACTGGGGAGAGTTTATTCACGCTGTCCGGACACAAGAAGGACATTCAGCACGTTGCCATCACGACCTCCGGCAAACAACTGGTCAGCGGCGGTTTCGACCCCTTTCTGATTGTCTGGGACGTGGCAGCGCGGCAAGAACAACGACGCCTTCTCGTTGGCCCGTCGGGGACACGGTGCCTAACCCTATCCCCGGACGGCCGGTTGCTGGCCAGCGTCCCCGCCCATGTGCGTCGCCAGGGTTTGGTGACCCTTTGGGACATGAGCACGGGAGACGAGGTGCGCAAACTGGAGGATGCCAGGGGAGAAGTTGAGTCGGTAACCTTCGCTCCCGACGGCCGCTTGCTGGCCGCCGTTACGGGCGAGCACCGCATCGTTCTCTGGAATCCGCACACGGGAATGGTCGTCCAGACACTTGCCCTGGGCAAGGTTCGTCCCCAGATTCTGGCGTTCAGCTCCGACGGCCGCTACCTGATCGGCGCCTGCCAGGATCAGAAGATACGTTTCTGGGACACGAGCAGTTGGGAGATCGCCGGGACACACTCCTGTGGCATGTCGGGATGTGGCTCGCTGGCGGCGGCGCCTGGCGGAAACGTGATCGCCTGGGGCCTGAACGACGGTACCGTCGAGGTGTGGAAGATCGAGGAAGGTTTTGAAATGCGACAGGTCGCCGTCTATCGCAAGTTCCGTAAACGGGGGCCCGAGTCGCTCGCCTTCTCTCCCGATGCCCGGACGCTTGCCACGACCCGTTCCTGGGAGTCGGTCAAACTGTGGGATGTGCCGAAGGAATAGTTCTACTGTGTCCGCTCTGCGAACCGGCTGCGTAAGCGGCCGGGTGTGGCTGCTCCACTCGGCGAACCCATCCACGAGGACGCTTGAAATGAAGAAGTCTGCCTGCAAGTTCGCATTGGTCGCCCTGGGTTTTCTGCTGCCGACACTGACAGCCCAGGCTCAGGACACGGAGCGGCGCTGGGATTTGCAGTTCGCCGGGTTTTTCAGGGATGGGCAAGAACCCTTGTACGTCTACGCCAGAGAGCGGAATGGGGACTGGCTCGCCGTGGTCGGCAGTTCGCGCGGCCAGGCGAATCCGAACCGCAGAACCTACAACCAAAGTTACTACTGCGGCGATCTCTCCGCGGCGCCGGTCAAGGACGGCAAAGTGAAGGGCCGCTTCGTCCTGCACATGACTCCCGATCACTGGGTACCCCTCGACCACAAACCCTACACCATCGAGTTGGCTGTGGATGCCTCGGTCTCGAAAGAGAACAAGGTGGAGGGCACCTACAAGGTCACGGCGGTCAACTCAACCGACAAGACTGCCGAACAGTTCAAGGGCAAGACCGGAGCCATCAGCGGGGTAACCAAGCCGCCCAAGCCGCTCGAACTGCCGGCCCAATTCACCCTCCCGATGAAACTGCAAGGGGCGCTCGTCGGCGGCGACCCCAGGATTGGCGACCGCTGTCTGGTGGTTCGCCTGGGCTATGACGGCGGCAAGATCGTGGCCGCGGAGCAGGGCCGTCTCAACGAGAAACAGGGGATGTATGGCTTCGCGGCCTTTGAACTGGCGCCGGATGCCGTCAAGATCACGGCCGACGGGTTCAAGGGGCGCTGCGTCGTTTCGTCCAGGACTCTGGATGAGGAACCGGCAAAGTACACCATCGATATCGACGGTCACCTCCTCGACGCCGCGTTTGTCGGCACGTACCAACTGGCCGTGGCGGTAGCGGGCAAGGAGCCTGTCAACCTGGCCGGCAGTTTCGACGGCAGGTGGTCGGAAGGTGTGACCGCCGTGGCTGCCAAGCCCGATAATCGTCCGTGGTGGACGCCGGTGAAAGACTTTCAGACGGTGCAAGCCGGCGAACACCCGCGCCTGCTCTTCCGCAAGAGCGACCTACCCGCGTTGCGGAAGAAGGCCGAGACGCCGGAAGGCAAGGCGATGATTGCCCGCCTGCGCGCCCAGTTGAACGGCGGGGATGGCGAGACCTTGCCCACGTCACTCAACAAGTCCCTCAAGGCTTACACGAACAAGGAAATCCTGCCGCTCGGCACCTACACCATGTCGCACGCGGCCGGCTACGGACTGCTGTACCAGTTGACCGGCGACAAGAAATACGCCGACCTGGGCAAGCAATGCTTCGAGCTGGCGCTGAAGGGCCAACGCGACCGGGACGACCGCTATAGCTGGAAAGATCCCAACGAGGCACTGCGAGCGGGGCCGATGCTGGGCTTCTATGCCCTCGGCTACGACCTGTGTTACGACGGCTGGGACGAGGCCACGCGCGCGAAGTTTGGCAAGGCCATCGCGAACTACCACGCCGGACTTGAGGAGAGCGACACCAGGACGAACATGGATCTGGAAACGCTGGTGCGCGGCTCCATGCCGCCGGCCAGCAATCATTACGGCATGCAGGTCGGCGGCGCGGCGCTGGCGTTGCTGGCCGTGACCGGCGAGAAATGGGTGGACCAGAAGCGGATCGACACCTTGCTGAAGGTCAGCGAGAGCAGCATGATCCGCAACATGACGGAAGGCTTCGGGGACGGCGGGTTCTTCGCCGAGGGCGACGGCACCGGGTCCATGTCCTCGCACATCGTCTTCCTGACCGCGTTGCAGGCATGGAAACATTCGCTGGGAAAGGATTTCATCTCTGTCGATCGTCCCAACGCCCGCATGATGGCACTGAAGTGGCTCTACCTCACCGTGGTCCGCGATGGAAAGCCCGACTTTTGGCCCATACGCGGCGCCTACGGCCACAACGTCTGGTCGCGTGAACTCAGTGGCCAGGGGTATTGCGCGATCGGGATGGGCGCGGTGACTCCCGAGCAGCAAGCCGCCCTGAAGTGGTACTACAACCGCTATTTGCTGGCGGGCGACACGAAAGCCAACGCACCGTTTGATACCGTGAGCAACTACCCCCATGTCACGGTCTCCGCTTTCGTCAACTGGCCGGTCGAGATGAAGGAACGCAATCCCGCCGAGGTGTTGCCGCTGTGTTACCGCGACTCGATTTACGGCTTCTACGCCTGGCGTAATCGCTGGCAAGACGACAACGACGTCGTCATCTCGGTACTCACCCAGGCGTCCGCGGGCTACATGAAAGCCACGCCGGACGGCGGTCTCCAGGTGGCCGCGTTCGGGAAGAAGTTCAAGTGGGGCCAGGTTGGTGGCGAGGTGAAATACTGGTGGACATCGACGCACGGCGAAGCCAGCGTGCTGACGACTGCGGACGGCAAAAGCGTGGCGGTGGATTTCACCAGGGGCAGCGGCGCCGACGCCATGCTGGTAACGACCGGCCAGGCCGAGGGCCAACAAGTGAAACTCGGACCGGCGGTTCTCACCTTCAAGTTCTTGACCGCAGGCAAAGAACCAACGGTAAAAGTGGACGGCGACAAAGCGATCGTCGGCAAGCAGACGGTGTCCATCAAGGATGGCAACATTGTGCTGGGTGTGACAGCAGTGAAGTAGTTGAGAATCCCTGCAACCGACTCTGGCCAGGAAGAACCGACACGGAACCACAGGATCCCAAACATGAATCGATCTCTTCTTGCATGCGCTCGGCGTAATCGGCTGATTCTTGCCCTGTCCCTTTCCGCGCTGGTCTGGCTATTGGGACTCAATGTCTGCCAGGCTCAGGAGAAGGCAAAGCCCCGATACTGGAAAGAGGCGCCCGATCAGGCGGAAGTCCTGGCGGCGACGTTCCTCGGCGGCAAGGGCAACGAGTGGCTCGTCTCCGGCGGCTTCCAGCCGGACGGCACGATCGTCGTCGTCGGCAACGTCCTCGGCCCGACGTTCGACCTGGCGGTCCCGGTGCAAGTGATCGGCACCGATTTGCCGAAACCGGAGGAGCCGAAACCCGTCCCCGCTCTCGACGGCAAGGGCAACCAGAAGACGAACAAGGAAGGCGTCCCGCAATGGGAAAAGCCGTCGTGGCGGCATGAGGGGACCACCGGTTTCATCGTCCATCTGAGCAGCGATCTGAAGAAGGTGCGGTCGGTGCATCGACTGCCGTGGACGAGCGCAGCGCTCACGTCGGCCGCGGTGGACAAGGACGGGGCCATTTACCTTGCCGGACGTGCAACCGACGCGATCGCCAAACTCGGCGGCGACGTGCAAGAGATGGAGGTCGGCGCCGAGGCGGCCGCGCGCAAGGACGGCACTTGCCAGCACGCCTTTGTCGCCCGGTTGTCTCCAGATGGCAGCAAGATCGAATGGGTCCGGCACGGCAAGGGACCGTCGGACGCGCCGCTGGTGGCGCTGACGCCCGACGGGAAAATCCGCTTCAGCGCCCAGGACGTGCGGACGCTCGACACCCGCGGCAAGGTGCTGCAAACCGTCGTCGTGCCGGGCGGCGTCAAGAAAACGTCCTCGATCAGCCCTGTTGACGGCAGCAT
>JBBQPD010000020.1:0-17835 GCA_038331535.1 Gemmatales bacterium
CAATGCGCCGTCGCGATTCTTGTCGTAGCGGGTCAGGATTTCGTTGGCAGCGCGGAGCCGGCCGGCGTCGTCGCTCGGCAGGAGCACGAGCGGGCCGCTGGTCGTCGTCGGCGGTGTTTGTCCGCCCTGGAATCCGCGGCCAATCGCCGCGACGTTGCTGGCCAGTTCTTGTGCCGTAATGATCTCATCGTCGTTGAGATCGAACGGGCGGAGCGCTTCCTCGGCGCGGGCGATTTCCGCCTTCGACAGTTTGCCGTCGCCATTGGTATCGAGGGCGCGGAAAATCACCTCGCCGGCCGACGACGAGCCGAAACCGAACTGGTTGCCGTTCGTCAACTGGATCGGCCCGAGGCCGGAGCGCTTGTAATAGGCGACGAATTCGTCCGGCGTGACCTTGCCGTCGCCGTCGGCGTCCAGCTCGCGAAAGACGGGCGGTGTGTCTCGGACTGCTCGAACGAGGTTGACCTGAAACTGCTCCTGGAACACCTGCACCGACGGGGCACGGCCGGCCTCGTCCTTGTCGAGGAAGCCGTCGCCGTTGCGGTCGAGGTAGTCGAACCAGCGGCGGAGATACACGTTGTACGGCCCGACGTAAGGCCGGCCGTCGACGTAGACGTGCAGCCGGAGCAGGTAGGGCCGGCTGTCGGCGTTCAGGACCACGTCCAGCGCCTCCGGCGGCGGCGCGGCATGCGCCGCCGCCGAGGCGAGCAGAACGACGGCCAGGGAGAGAGTGATTCTCACGTCAGCACCTCCCGGATCGGGGTGCCGACCTTGTCCACGATGCGGATGGGCCGGCCTTCGGTGGAGTTGTTCTGCTTGTTCGGGTTCATGCCGAGCGCGGTGACGGCGGTCGCCAGCAGGTCGGCCACGCCGACCGGCTTGTCCTCGACGGCGTCGCCGCCGGCGCTGGTTTTGCCGTAAGCCTGACCGCCCTTGATGCCGCCGCCCGCGAGGACGGTCGTCCACGAGGTCGGCCAGTGGTCGCGGCCCTGCTGCGGGTTGATCTTGGGCGTACGGCCGAACTCGCCCATCCAGACGATCAGCGTCGTGTCGAGCAGGCCGCGCTGTTTCAGGTCGGTCATCAACGTTGCCCAGGCGGGATCGAGGATTTCGCACAGCTTCTTGACGTTGTCGAAGTTCTGGTTGTGTGTGTCCCAACCGAAGACGCCCTGGCCGGCGTTGGCCAGCGTGACCTCGACGAACGGCACGCCGCGCTCGACCAACCGACGGGCGAGGAGGCAGCCCTGGCCGAAGAGATTGCGGCCGTAGGCGTCGCGCAGGGCGCCCGGCTCTTCGTCGAGGCTGAACGCCTTGGCGGCGTCGGATTTCATGAGGCGGACGGCGCGATCGTAGGCGCTGCGGTGACTGTCGGGAGCGACGCCGGGCCGGCTGACGGCGAAGTCGTGATCCATCTCTTGCAACAGACTGAGCCGGGCGTCGGCGTGGGCCTTCTCGACGCCGCCGGGCACGTCGAGATCCTGCACCTTGAGCGCCTGATCGACCTGGTTGGGCGCTCCTCGGCCGAAGTTGTTCTCGCCGACGATGAGCGGGGCGTACTGCGGGCCGAGGAAGCCGCCGGCGAAGGCCGCAGGATTGAAGCCGCGAAACGGCGCGACGCTGACGAAGTTCGGCAGCGCCGCGGCGGGGTCGCCGATCTCTCTCGACACGAGGGCGCCGAGCGGCGGGTACTGGATCGGGCCTTGCGGAACGTAGCCGGTGCGGAGCAGGTAGGTGGCTCGGCCGTGGTCTGCTTCCTTGGTGCTCATCGAGCGGATGACGGCGAGACGGTCGCCGTGGTCCGCGAGCTTCGGCAGGTGTTCGCCGATCTTGAGGCCGGGCGCGGAGGTCTGGATTTCCTTGTACGGCCCGCCGTTGGCGTGACCGGGCTTGAGATCGAACGTGTCCATCTGACTGGGACCGCCCGTCATCCACAGAAGGATACAGGCCCGCTTGCGTTGCGGGTTTTTGGCGGTATCGGCGGCCAGCCTCTCAAACCAGCCGGAGGCCGACGACATCGTGACGCCGGCGGCGGCGAGCTTGAGCCAGTCGCGGCGGCTGAGGCGGGGAAGATCGTTCGAGCGTGGGTGCGACATGAAAATGGTCCCCTCCGGGAACAGGTCGTTTGCCGCTTGCGGCTTAGCGCGGCAGGACCGCTAAGCCGCAAGCGGCCACCATCATTTGACGTTCGACGGTCCGATTTCCAACCCAAATCGCGCGCGGACGCTGCGTTTTTCATCTTCTTCCCATACCCGGTCCTCGGCATTCACGAGGCGCGGGTCGGGCGCCCATTCCAGCGTGGCGAGGTCGCGCGTCCACTCCGCGCCGCGATTCAATGCGTGGTCCTTCAGGCTCGCGTTGAGCCGCCGCGAGCTGACGTGGCAGGAGATGTTCGCCTCCGCCCACGCGCGCGGGTGATAGTGGTCGGCCGCGCGGACGAACGCGGTCAGGTCGCGAGCCAGGTTCGCCTCGTCGAGGAAGCGTCCCGTCTGATCGTTGACGAAGACGCGCGAGCCAAGTTCCGCGCCGCGCAGCACGGCAAACGGCGTGTCGGCGAAGAACGATTCGGTGACCACGACGCACGAGCCTTCGCGCCGCGAGAGTACCACGCCGGCCCGCGCCCGGCAAAAGTGGCGTGTCATTTCCTGGTAAGGCTGGTTCGTCAGCAGCGTGAAGCGGTCGCGCACGCCGTACCAGTCGGCCATGTTGAGGATGGTGTCCTCGGTGCGGCCGTCCTGGTGCTGGCCGATCAGCAGAATGCGCAGGTCGCGCGGCATGTGCCGCAGCGCCTTGAAGAATGCCTGATGCCGTTTGAACTTGGCGAAGTTGGCCACCATGAGCAGATCGTAAGGCCGTTCGCCTTTCGGCAGCGGCGCAAACCGCGCTGGGTTGACCCAGTTCGAAGCGTACAGCGGCACGACGACGAACTTCGGCGAGATTCGCGGCAGTACCAGTTGGTCTTCCGGATTGCTGAGGAGCGTGAAGATCGTGTCGTCTGGGTACATCGCCGGAAAGACGTAGTTGACGAAGTTGTGCGGGCTGGAACTCGGCGACAGAACGACGGAGTAGCGCTCCGCGAAGTCGGTGAGGTTAGGCAGCCGCAGCAGTTTCGCCCACTGACTCTCGAACGAGATGAAGACGACGCCCTTCTCGCGCGGCCCCACCCACGGTTTGAGAATGGCCGCCTTGGCTAGATGCGGATTCTCGATTTCGGGGACGAACTCGTTCCAGTCGAGCCGGGCCGGGTCGAGGCGCCGCACCCGTTCGATGAGGTCGGCCTGAATCTGAGAAGCCGTCTCGTCGCGCGTGGTGATGCGCGCCGCCGTGCAGCCGCGCAGGATGGTGCGGGCCAACGCCTGATCGTCGCGCGGATGTTTCCGCAGCGCGCGCCAGCGGTGATAACGGCTCAGCAGGTTACGGATGAGAGGATGGTAGCGCAGCCGGTCTTCGGTTTCGAGGCGGAGGCGTTTGAGGAGGTTGAGCACGGCGATTGCGGGATCCGGAGGAAGAGATACTACCTCGGCATGAAAATCCCTTACCAGCCCGGAGCGCCAGCGACGGGTGCGATTCGACGCTGGCGCTCCGGGCTGGTGAGAGGTTTTCGCGCCGCTGTGATACCTAACGCGGCCGAGCCGCACGGGGTTACCGACCACAAAAATCGGTCTGGCTGAAAGCTGATAGCTATAAGCTGTCAGCCGTCAGCAAAACTCAGCTGAACTGCTCCGCATCTTGCGGAGCAGTTCAGAGGTAAGCATCTAATATCTCTCTCGCCGCTCGTTTCAATGATTGAGCGCGAACTCCGTCCGATTGAGCAGCGCCCAGAACACGTCGGCGAGCGCCTTCTTGCTGTCGCCGCTGGGGCCGCCGTCCTGGACGTACTTCACCAGGCGCGTCTCCTCGTGTGCGTTCATCGGCCGCGCCAGCGTCGCCAAAAACAGGGCTTCGAGGCGCTCGCGGTCGTCCTTGAATGGGCCGTCGATCACGGCGGCCAGCGTGCGGCTGCGCTCCAGGTCGGTCACCTGGGCGATGACCCGGCCGTTCATCAGCGACAAGGCTTGCAGAATCGTCGTCTGATGCTCGGTGCGTTTGTCGGTCGTCGTGGAAAACCGGGCCAGAAACTCGGTGCGGCCGAGGTTGTACTCGTTGGCCTCGCGCGGGTCGATGGGCGGCACGAAGCCGGTGGCGCGGGCCACGCTATCGAACAGCATCTCGGCCGTCATCCCCTTGAGCGACATGCGAGCGAATAGCCGGGGGTTGTCCACCTGCCCCACGTCGCTGACCGCACTGGTTCGCTGGTACGCCTTGCTGGCGCAAATGGCCTGGATCAGGAAGCGCGTGTCGTACTTGCTCTTCACGAAAGCGCGGGCCAGCTCGTCGAGCAGTTCGGGATGCGTCGGGTGATTGTCGTCGCTAAAGTCATCGACCGGTTCGACCATGCCCAGGCCAAAGAAGTGCGCCCAGAGGCGATTGACGCGGGCGCGGGCGAAGTAGGGGTTCTCCGGGGCCGTCACCCACTGAGCCAGCGTCGAGCGGGCGGGCAGGTCGGCAAGCCATTTCGGCTCGGTGCCGTCGAGGTACTTCGCCTTCACCGTGATTTCGGTGTCGGGGATCTTGATCGAGCGCGGCTCCGTCGTGTCGGCGTTGGGCACCGGCAGGCGACCACCGCGCTGCTGCGGCTGGATGCCGGCGAAGAAGGAAGCGTACTCCCAGAATTGCTCGCGCTTCCACTTGGCGAAGGGATGATTGTGACACTGGGCGCACTGGAGCTGCACGCCGAGGAACAGCTTCGACGTGCTGGACGCCAGGTTCTCCGACTTGAACTCGTTGGCCTGGAAGAACGCCTGCGCCGTCGGCTCGCCTGGTTGCACCGGTTGGCGGACGTTGTTGCCGTTCACAGGCGTCGTCAGCAGCTCGCGCACCATGACGTCGTAGGGCGTGTTCTCGCGCACCTTCTTGCGGAGCCACGGTTCCAGCTGCTGGGCGAAGAATTGTGCCTGCTGGCTGTTGGCCGCCGCGAGCAGGTCGGCGCGCCAGATGTTGGTAAAGTGGCCGACGTGGTTCGGACCGCGCAACAACGCTTCGACCAGCTTGCGCCGCTTGTCCGGCGCGGTGTCGCGCAGGAAAGCGTACACCTCGGCGACGGCCGGGATGCGGCCGGTGAGGTCGAGGTAGACGCGGCGCAGGAACTCGGCGTCGTCGGCGACGGGCGCGGCGGGAACCTTCTCCTCGGCGAGGCGGGCGTCAATGAATTTGTCGATGCGGACGGCGAGAGCGGCGACCTCGTCGGCGCGGAGGCTTGGTGCGAAGACGGCGAAAGAGAACAAAATCCCCGACCAGGCGGCATGGTAGCGGCGCATGGAAACAACTCCTTGCCGAGGGCGGGCAACACGGGTTCGCATTATAAACGGACAGACGGAGGAAACCTAACGGGTTTCGCGGCGAGCCTCCCGCGTGAGCGGGGGGAGGAAGCCGTCTCGACGCACTCTCCCCGCTCACGCGGGAGGCTCGCCAAAGAGGCTCGCTCGTATTGCTGCTTGACACCCCGCGCCCCGCGCCTCTACAGTATTCCTTCACCCGGAGCCGGCCGCTATGTCATTCCGCCTGTTCATCTATTACTGTGCGCTGTGCGGCGGCGGCGGCGCGTTCGCCGGCTGGGGACTCGGGCGCTGGCTCGCCCGATCGGCGGACCCCGTCCTCAATAGCGGCGTCAAGGGACTGTTCCTCGGCCTGGGCATCGCCTTTCTGCTCGGCCTGCTCGACGCCCTCTGGAACTATTCGCTCAGTCAATTCTTCTCCGTCTTCGTGCGCGTTCTCATGGCGGTGGTGATCGGCAGCGCCGGCGGCCTGCTCGGCGGCATGATCGGCCAGGTGCTGTTCGACAAGTGGAACTACAGCTTCTTCCTTGTCTTCGGCTGGACGCTGACCGGACTGCTCATCGGCATGTCGCTGGGCGTCTTCGACCTGCTGGCGGCGCTGGCCCGCAACCAGGAGACGCACGGCCCGCTGCGCAAGATGCTCAACGGCGTGATCGGCGGCGCCAGCGGCGGCCTGCTCGGCGGCGTTCTCTACTCCTACCTGTTCGGCGCCTGGCTGTCGCTGTTCAAGGACAAACCGGACGACCGCATCTGGAGCCCCAGCTCGTGGGGCTTCGTCGTCCTCGGCATGTGCATCGGCCTGCTGATCGCCCTGGCCCAGGTGATCCTCAAGGAAGCCTGGCTGAAGGTCGAGGCCGGCTTCCGCAAGGGCCGCGAACAGATTCTTTCCAAGCAGACGCTCACCATCGGGCGGGCCGAGAAGTGCGATCTCGGTTTGTTCGGCGACGCCCAGGTGGAACGCGTACATTGCCGTATCGTCCGCAAGGGCAACGACTACATCCTGACCGACGAGGGCACGCTAGCGGGCACCTTCGTCAACGACGAGCGCGTCCACGGCCCGCGCACGCTGCGCTCCGGCGACCTGATCCGCCTGGGCCGCTGTATCCTGCGCTTCGGGGAACGGGCGAAACGTCGATAGTGTTTACGTTTCGCGTGGCGCAAGCGTAAACGAAGGAACCGGTCCATGTCGGCTCCCCGCTGCCGCAGCTGTCAGCGCGTCAACCCGCCGGCGGCGCACTATTGCTACCACGACGGCGCTGCCACGGCCCGTTTTCGCCCATGCCGCCAGTTCGGTGCCGTGGCTGCAAGCGGGCAAAGCGCTCCTCGGCGGCCGATGCGGTCGTCGCCGCCGTCCCCGCGCTGCCGGGCGAAACGCTGAGCGGCCAGGTGCAGGTGACGGCCAACGGCAACCAGCGCTTTACAGTCGCGGTGACGTTGGTGATCGCGGGCCGGCCATCGACGCGCGCGATTGCCGCTGGCGGCTTAGCAGTCCCGCGCCGCTTAGAGCCTGTCCCAGAAGTAGGTTCTACGAGCCGCGACCGTTAGGGAGCGCTGGGGACATCCCGCAAAAAACGCTCCCTAACGGTCGCGGCTCGTGAAAAACGACACCTTCTGAGACAGACTCTAAGCCGCAAGCGGCAATCGGGGGAGTTTCTACCCGTAAATCTTCCCTCCCTGCTACAATAACCTCATGATGAGCGATTTCACCTATTCCGACAGCCCCACCGTAACCACCCACGGAGCCGCCCGCACGGTCACCGGTTCCATGCACCTGATCGAAGCGGGCGGCCGGCGCATCCTCCTCGACTGCGGCGTCTTCCGCGGCACCAAGGAAGAGGAACGCCGCCGTCACGAGCATTTTCCCTTCGATCCCACCGCGCTCGACGCCGTCGTCCTCAGTCACGCTCACAGCGACCACTGCGGCAACCTGCCGAACCTGATCCGCCACGGCTACAGCGGGCCGATCTTCTGCACGCCGGCCACCGGCGAGCTAACCGACATCATGCTCGCCGACTCCGCCCGCATCCGCGGCAGCGATGGGTTCAGCGCCGCCGTCATCGGCGGCAAGCGCGTGACGGCACAGGTCATCTCCTCGCCGCTCGACGACGCCCGGCAGGCGGTCAGCCAACTCGTGCCGGTGCCGTGCGACCAGCCGACGTTGATCTGTCCCGGCGTCGAGCTGCGCTTCATCGACGCGGGCCATATCCTCGGCTCGGCGATCGTCGCGTTGACGCTGGCGCATGGGGCGAAGGACTATCGGCTGACGTTCACCGGCGACCTGGGACGGCGCGGCTTGCCGTACCTGCACGACCCGTCGGCGCTGCCCCCCGCCGACCTGATCCTGAGCGAGAGCACCTACGGCGGCCGCCGACACGACAGCATCGAGATCATGGCCCACAAGATGGGCGAGGTGGTGCGCGCCGCCGTCGCCCGCGGCGGCAAGATCCTGATCCCGGCGTTCAGCCTCGGCCGCACCCAGGCCGTCGTTCACTACCTGCGCAAGTGGATGCACCTCGGCGTCCTGCCGCGGCTGCCGATCTACATCGACAGCCCGTTGGCGTCGCGCGTCGCCGCCGTTTACGAACGCTACCAGAACGAGCTTGCCGAGCGCGACGGCCCCGACGATCCGCCGGCGCACTACGTCGCGCCGGACGTGGCGCTCGAGGCAGGCTCCGGCCGTGAGCCGTGCG
The DNA here is from genome assembly GCA_038331535.1 of Gemmatales bacterium. Taxonomy (GTDB): domain Bacteria; phylum Planctomycetota; class Planctomycetia; order Gemmatales; family Gemmataceae; genus JBBQPD01. The sequence continues at coordinate 8,063 of JBBQPD010000020.1, forward strand.
TTCTGGTGGCGTCGGGCGGCATGTGCGACAGCGGCCGCATCGTCCACCACCTGCGCGACCACATCGACGACCCGCGCGACGTGCTCATGCTGGTGAGCTACCAGGCGCCGCATTCGCTCGGAGCAAAGCTGCTGGAGCGCAACCCCACGGTGCGCTTCCACGGCAAGAAGTGGAACAAATGGCTGTCGGTGGTGTCGATGAACGGCTTCTCCGGCCACGCCGACCACGACGACTTGCTGCACCTGCTGCGGCCGCTGGCCGACGCCAACCGCCGCGTCTGCCTGGTTCACGGCGAGCCGGAATCCGCCGAGGCGCTGGCGCGCGACCTGCGGCCGTTGGGGTTCGGCGACGTGCGCATTCCGGACAAGGGCGAGACGATTGCGCTGTAGGCAGTATTCGCCGGCCCGCAAGCCCGCGAAATAAAGCGTGGCGACTTCCGTCCCTTTCAATTCTCCAGGTTTTGTCCCGTGCGCCTCTCCTCAGCCTGAAAGGCTGATTCCGCCAGCCCAGGGCAACACCCTGGGGCCGCTTGAAGCACTTTTCGGTCCGGCTCGCCATCAATCCTCATTACCCGACATAGAAAATGCTATACTTGTAACGTGTGTAGCGATAATGCCGTGGTTTGTCACTCGTTGCGTCCTGGCAACCACCTTCTTGCACAAGCACTTCATGCCGCTCTCCTCGGCGGAAACGGGGCGGCTCAGGTGGGATGAGGGCGACGAATCGTGGGTGCTCTCCACGGGAAGGGCGCCAGCGCAAATCTGGGCAGGCCTTCGAGTGTAATCCTATCACTCTTGATCCGTCGGTAGTCAAGGAGGCACAGAATGACCCAGCATTCGCAGACGATTCGGGAGGCGACGGAGGGCGATCTGTTCCGCTTGCTGGTCGAGAACGTCCAGGACTACGCCATCTTCTTCCTGGATCCGGAAGGCCGGGTGCGCACCTGGAATCCGGGAGCCGAACGACTCCTCGGCTACTCGGAAGGAGAGATAATCGGCGAACCGATCGCCCGCTTCTTCACCCCGGACGACGTCCAGGGCGGTGTGCCGGAGCGGGACATGAGGAAGGCGGTGGAATCGGGCCGGGCCACGGATGATCGCTGGCACGTTCGCAAGGACGGCGCGCGCTTCTGGTCGTCGGGAACCCTCACCCCGTTGTGGGACGAGGCCGGCAAACTCCGGGGCTTCGCCGAGATCATGCGCGACCGCACGTCCCAAAAGCTCAGCGACGCCGCCCTGAAAAATGCCCTGGCTTACACTCACGGCATGGTCGATACGGTCCGCGAACCGTTGCTCGTCCTCGAAGGCGACCTGCGCGTGAGGACCGCCAATCGCGCTTTCTACCAGACGTTTCGCGCGTCGCCGGAAGAAACCGAAGGCCGGCTGATCTTCCACCTGGGCGACCACCAGTGGAATATCCCCCAGTTACGCCGGCTGCTCGAAGAGATTCTGCCGCGGAATACGTCGTTCGACGATTTCGAAGTCGAACACACGTTCGAGACCCTCGGTCGCAAGGTCATGCTGCTCAACGCCCGGCGCTTCCATCGGGAAGGTAATGCAACGCCGTTGATTCTCCTCGCCATCGAGGACGTTACCGAGCGCCGGCGGGCCGAAGAGGAACAGCGGCAGAGCGAAACGCGCTTCACGTCCCTGGTGAAGAACATCAAGGACCACGCCATCTTCACGATGGGCCCGGACGGACGCATCACCAGCTGGAACGTGGAGGCCGAGCGCATCCTGGGAAATTCTGAGGCCGAAATCCTCGGCCAGCCATTCTCGCTGATTTTCACTCCCGAAGACCTCCGAGACGGTGTGCCGGAGCAAGAACTCCGTCAGGCGACCGAGGCCGGCCGGGCCGAGGACGAGCGCTGGCACATCCGCAAGGACGGCGCGCGCTTTTGGGCTTTGGGCATCGTGACGCCGACATTTGACGCCAGCGGAAAGCAAAACGGCTTCTCCAAAATCCTGCGCGACATGACCGAGCGGAAGCTGGCCGAAAAGGCACTGCTGCGCGCGCACGAGGCAGCGGCAACCCAGGTACGGGAGCGCACGGCGGAGCTGCGGACGGCCAACGAGGTATTGCGCAAGGAAATCGAGGACCGCCAGCGCGCCGAGGAGGAGCTACGGCTGCGCGACCGGGCCTTTGAGTCGTTCGTGCAGGGCGTCGTCATCACCGACCCGTCGCAGCCGGATAACCCGATTGTCTACAGCAATCAAGCCTTTGAAAAGATGACCGGCTATTCTCAGGCCGAGGTTCTGGGGAGCAATTGCCGATTCCTTCAGGGGCCGGCGACCGACCCGGCCGAAGTGGAAAAACTGCGGGCGGCGCTGCGAGAGAAGCGCTCCTGCCTCGTGGAGCTGCTCAACTACCGGAAAGACGGCACACCATTCTGGAACGCCCTGTCGGTGGCGCCGATCCATACCGTCGGCGGCAAATTGTCTCACTTCGTCGGCGTGCAGACGGACATCACGCCATTCAAGGTTCTCGAAGAGCAGTTCCGCCAGGCGCAGAAGATGGAGGCATTCGGTCAGTTGGCGGGCGGCGTGGCCCACGACTTCAACAACCTGCTCACGGTCATTTCGGGCTACAGCGAGATGCTGCTTGCCTTCCTCGCGCCCGACGACCCGAACCGACGGCTGATTCAAGAGATTTTCAAGGCCGGCGAGCGGGCAACCTTGCTCACCCGGCAACTGCTGGCTTTCAGCCGCAAACAGGTCGTTCAGCCGCGGATTCTGGATCTCAACGAGGTCGTCGCCAGCGCGGAGAAGATGCTCGGCCGCCTGATCGGCGACGACATCATCCTGACGAGCGTCGCGACGCCCGGTCTGGAACCGGTGAAAATCGATCCGGGACAGGTCGAGCAGGTCATCATGAATCTGGTCGTGAACGCGCGCGACGCGATGCCGCAGGGTGGTCGGATCACCATCGAAACGGCCAACGTCGATCTCGATGAAAGTTACGCACAATCCCACGCCGAGGTCAAGGCGGGCCGCTACGTGTTGTTGGCGGTGAGCGACACCGGCTGCGGCATGACCGAGGCCGTCAAGCGGCACATTTTCGAGCCATTTTTCACGACCAAGGAGGTCGGCAAGGGAACGGGGCTTGGACTGGCGACCGTGTTCGGCATCGTCAAGCAGAGCGGCGGCCACGTCGGCGTGTACAGCGAAGTCGGCCGCGGCACGACGTTCAAGATCTATCTTCCCTCGGTTTCAGAATCTCTCTCAGGGGCTCAGACGAAGGCAGCGCCGGAGCCGGTCCCGCGCGGCACCGAGACGATCCTCCTGGTTGAAGATGAGACGGCGGTGCGGACGATGACTCGGTTAACGCTCGAGGGCAACGGATACCTGGTACTGGAAGCCGTGGACGGCGAGGAAGCGCTGCGCCTCTGTGCGCAGCACCCAGGGCCGATCCACCTGCTCGTCTCGGATGTTGTGATGCCGCGGATGAGCGGGCGACAACTGGCCGAGCAACTGACGACGCTGCATCCCGAGATGCGCGTGTTGTTCGTGTCGGGCTACACGGACGATGCGGTGGTGCGCCACGGGGTCTTGCAAGCGGAGGTCGCCTTCCTCCAGAAGCCGTTCTCGATGGACGACCTGCAGCGCAAGGTACGAGCGGTGCTGGGGGCTGGTTGAAAATCGCCGAGATCGCGCTGCTCGCACCCTGGTATCGGGTGCATACCCATTTTGTGCATTGAGGCCCGTTTAGAGATCGTCCAACTTTCAGGTGATGATCGGCAAAGGAGTTCGGGCGGGAAGCCGGGAGCCCCGTTCGAGACGGGCGGGATGGTTGTCGTCCCAGGGGGGCCGCACCAAGAGTACCGTCAGGGAGACGGCAGCGGTGACGGCGCGTACAGTAGCCATCGGGGAACTCCTGCGAAGGACGGAGAGTAGTATCCACCGTCATTGCAGCTGCGCCCCCAACTTTTGTCTACCTCAATGGACGTAACTCCTTGTACGAGAAGGCTACCAAAGCTGGACGATCTCTTCACGGGCCTTTGCCGCAGAGCGGTAATAGGCCCGCCGTTCACGGCGGGTGGGGTGATTCGGCGCGGGCGCGCCGGATCGGATACCGCCGCCCGAACCCGTCCTGAAGGACGGGCCTACGATCGCTTCGCGGCAAAGGCCCGTGAACGGGCCTCAAATACCAGAGGGGACCAACATGCCGGACTATGTAGTGATCGCGACCTGGTCATTCGGGCGGACGGCGGTGAAGACGGCGGCCGACTTGCTCGGGCAGGGGTCGCCGGCGCTCGACGCCGCCCTCGCGGGGGCGCAGGCGGTCGAGGACGATCCGGCGGTCCACTCGGTCGGCTATGGCGGACTGGCCGACGCCGCCGGCAATGTCACGCTCGACGCCTGCGTCATGGACGGCCAGACGCTGGCCTGCGGCGGCGTCGCCGGGCTGGAGAACATCCGCCACGCCGCCGCCGTCGCGCGCCGGGTCATGGAGAAGACGCCGCACCTCCTGCTGGTCGGCGCCGGCGCGCGCCTGTTCGCCGTGAAGGAGGGTTTTCCGCTGGAAACGCTGAACACGCCGGAGAGCGTCGCCGAGTGGGAGAAGACCCGGCCCAAAACGCCGCGCAAGGAGGACAAGCCGGGGATGGAGAGCCACGACACCGTCACGGTGCTGGCGCTCGACAAGAAGGGATCGCTCGGCGGCGTCTGCACCACGTCGGGCCTGGCGCACAAGCTGCCGGGCCGCGTCGGCGACTCGCCGCTGATCGGCCACGGTCTGTTCGTGGACAACCAGGCCGGCGCCGCAGGTGCGACGGGCGTCGGCGAGGAGGTCATCCGCGCGGGCGGCAGCTTGCTCGTCGTTGAGGCGTTGCGGGCCGGCAAGACGCCGCAGGAAGCCTGCGAGGCAGCGGTGCGCCGCGTCAACGCCCTGGCCGTGCGCCGCGGCGTGCATCCGTCGCGATTGGCGTTCTTGGCGCTCGACCCGAAGGGCCGCGTCGGCGCTGCGGCGACGATGCAGACGAACTTCGAGTACGCCGTGGGACGGGCGGGAACGATTGAATTGTTGAAGGCGAAGGAGCTTGGGCCGGAGGGGAAGTGAACGAATTGCCGCTTGCGGCTTAGCGGGGAGAGACTGGTGGACTATGTCCGCCACACACCGAGTATGTCCGCCACGTGTGGCGGACATACTTGTCACCATAAGTTCTTACAGCGCATGATCCTGCGGCGGCCACTGCGCATGTCCGCCACGCCGCCACACCGTCTGACTCTCTGGCGGAATGGCTCAGAAAGTCGATTTTTTCCGAAATTCGACTCCTCCCAACGTAGTCAACTGCGGTACTCTCTTTCCAGGGTCACAATAGCGGGGGCCCGCTTGCGGCTTCGCAAGGGGACTGCGAAGCCGCAAGCGGCGGAAATCCTCAATCGATCACCGCGACATACGGCACCACGCCGGTGTCGGAGCGCGGGTTGTAGCGTATGTTCGGCCCCGGATTGCCGCGAACGATCACGGTGGCGGTGTTGAGGTTGGGCGCATGCGCCTTGTAAAATCGGGCCTGTAGGTTCGTGCCGTTTGAGAAGACCGTTACGGTCTCCTCGTTGCTCGTGTTCGGATCGACCGTAAGCACGCTCCCGACCCCAATGGTCCACTGAAGGTTACTAGACGTATTCGTCCCGGCAGTCGCCGCGAGGACTCCGTTCATTCCGTCTATGTCTACAACGACATTGCTCGCCTGACCGTAGGGAGTGGCGGGTAAAGTGATGGGCGCTTTCAGGTTGGTACTGAGCATTTTCAAATTCGTCCGATCCACGATCGCGAACGTGCGGTGGCGGATGTGGCGGTTTTCCGCGCGACCGATCTCGGCGCCCAGGATCACCGGCGTCTGCGTATCGTCCACCACCTCGAAGAAGCCGACCGTCATCCAGACCGCGAACACATTGCTGCGAACCGTCAGGTTGTTGTAGATCTTGTTCATCAGCTCGAAGCGCTGATACGGATGATACATCGCCGATTGCATGGAACCCGCCGGGTACGGACCGCCGTTTGTCGTCGAGAGGTCCGGGTAGGTCGGCTCGAACATGCGCTGCGCGTTGACGCCGCCGGGTGCGCCGGTTGCCGGCCGCAAGAAGGTCTCGTTCACGCTTCGCTGAACATTGGGCGGGGAGATCGGATCGCCGCTGGCGTTGGGTCCGGTCGGTCCGGTGGCCAGACTCAGATAGGGGCGATCGTTGATGCCGGGCACGCCGCCGGGCGTGCGCTGGAGAATCATCGCTTTGAACATCGGATCGATGACGGTGGTGTCCGTGTTGGCGGCGCTGCCGCTGTAGAACGTGTTGCCCTGCTGGCCGTCGCAAATGGCGCGGAGCACTTCAAAGTCGGCAGGCCCCATCGTGTTGATGTTGATCTTGCCCGGCATACGGCCGCCGACGTTGAGGCCGTTCTGGAGGCTGCCGGTCGTCGCGAACTCGAAGAAGCGATACAACCGCGACTGCCCATTGAGCCAGGTGGCGAGGTGCTGCGACGGGTAATTGCTCAGCGTCTGCGTGGAGTTCGTCATGAAGTAGTGCGTTAGCTCGTGCTGCTTGACGGCTGAGACGTTGAGCAGCTCCAGCGGGCTGACGAGCCGGCGGTCGAGGTGGGTCAGCCAGTCGAAGTTGGTCTTGAGCGTCTGGCCCGCTGCGGCGAGCTGAGCCGGAGTCGGCCCCGGAGGGTCTTCCACGGCGTTGTGCCGGTAGAAGGTGTTTTTCGGCTGACCCGCCGGTACGGTGGCTGGGTTCTGCGCCGCCAGGGCCGGGAAGGCGGCGTAGGGCTGGAGGCGCCCGAAGGACTGGCGCGCGGCCATGGCCGGCGGCGTGAGCGGGGAGCCGACCAGCGGGTTCGGCCCCACGGGGCCGAACAGCCGGCCGTCCTGCACCTGACCGGGACTTACTTCCAGGGCATCGACCGTGATGAACGGGTTGTAGCCGGCCTTGGTCGGGTCGTTCTGGGGGGGCAGGTGCGGGCAGGCCAGTCGGCGCAGGAGCACCGTGGTTCCTTTCGGCGGGTTGTCCGTCAGCTGCGACGAATAGCACATCTGGGCCGACAGGGTCGTGGTCGGCAGATTCGGGTCGGCGCCGGCCAGGTAGCCGACCCCCGCCGCGTTCGTGGGCGGTTGCGGGCCGACGACGTAGAACCCGTTGTTCTTCTTGGCCCCGTCGTTGTAGGCTCCGTTCGCGGGCAGCACCGTGCCGGTCGCCCCGTAGTTGGTCACCACGCAGGCGCCGCCGGGGCCGGAAAGGATGTTGGTGCCGGGGGGCACGCCGAAATCCGGGTCGCCGGTGACGTTCGCGGGGTTGGTCAATGTCCCCGTGGCGGGGGTAAAGAGGCCCGTCTGGGCCAGCACCACCTGATACACCGGTGTTCCCGTTAGTTGTAGCTCCGCGGTCGCGTTCGAGTGCGGGTGATTGCCGGGGAACGACTCGGCCGGCAGCGGGTTGTGCAGCTCCGCGAAGACGTTGACGACATAGGGCTTGGTCGCGAACTGGATCGGCAGGATGAGCTGCGGGTCCGAGTTGTCGTTGTCGCGCTGGGCGTAAACCTCGTTGATCGCCAGCCGCGGCATTTCGACGCCGTACACAAAGCCGAAGTCCGCCGACCCGCCGTTCCCCGGACCGGTGTTGCCCGCGTCCCACTGAAACGGCGTCATGTAGTCGTCCTCGTCGATGAAATCGACGATGTTGACGGCCAACTGGGCCAGCCAGCGCGTCGCCTGATACTCCGGCGAGGCCACGGTGTAGTTCACCCGCGCTGTATTCGCGTCCACCGCGCCGGTGACCTTTTGCAGCACGAGGAAGATGTCCGCGGCCAACTGCTGGCGGTCGCCGACGGCAGCGTTGTACTGGGTTTTGGTCGCGGCGACGGTGAGGTCGATCTGGCCGTTGGCGTTGAGGGCCGGGTAATCGGTAAGCTTGCGGCTGAGGTTGACGCGGCCCAACTGGGCGATGACGGAACGCCAGGTGGCCGGGTCGTACTCGCTTCCCGCCGGTGTAGCGCCGCGGCTGGCCAGCGGCTGGAACGGCATCGCCGCGCCAAGTGGCTGGTTGGGAGAGGTGTTGAGTTGCAACCGATAACGGTTGTTCGGATCGGCGTCATTTGGGTTCCAGATGAACGGCAGGACGCCGGGCCGGTCGAGGTCCATACTCAGCGTCGTCACCTGGTTGCGGCGTTTCCGCGAGAGCGCCGCGGTTGGATCGAGGGCGAGGTTGTTCATCAACAGGCGCAGGTCCGAGGTGACGAACTCGCTGCCGGTGCCGCCGGCGCGGAGCAGGGCGTGCATGCTCTGGACCGACAACAGGAGATCATCGGCCGTGGGCCGTAACGGGTTGTAGGTCGAGGGGTGATAAGGCGTCGTCTCCACCGGCACCGCATTTCCGTAGCCCGCCGGCGGGAAGTAGGGGAACGAGTGCCACGGCGTCCCGGAAGAATTGGCCAACAGATAATTGCTGGTCGGATTGCCGGCGCCGGGCTGGCCCTGGTCGTTGATGCCGTTGAAATCGATCTTGGCGTAATCGTGCAGCCAGGTGCCGCCGATCGGGGCCAGGCCATTCGGGAAGCCGTCGCCGCCGTAGCGGCCGAAATTGTTGGTCGTGTTGTTGTAGACGGAGCCGAGAAACAGGTTCTGCCACTCGTTGGGCGTGACCGTGGAGTTGAGCACCTTTTGCGGGTTCATCTCCCAGCCGCCCCAGCCCTGGTTGCTGGCGTGGGCGTTGTTCTTGCCGAGAATGTTGCCGGCGACGTTCAGGTTCAAGCGGCCGTCGAGGTCGAGGATGAGCGGGGCCACGAGCATCTTGTACTTCCGGCCGTCGGCCATGCGCATCACGGGGGCGTTAATGTCGATCCAGATGCTATCGCAGCCGCCCGGCGCACCGTCCATGTTCTTGACGTCGCCGCCGCGATCTTGCGGCATGGGGAAGTCAAAGGTTCCCGTGATCGGATTCTTGTGATCGGCAGGACGCGGCCGCAACGACATGTACTTCCCCTGGGCGTTCGTCCAGTTCACGTTGGACGGATTGTCGAGGGGGCCAAAGATCCCTTCGCGGTGGAACGACGGCACCTTGATCTCGCCGGTCGCGGTGTCCATGAACGCCACGAACATGCTGTTGGCGTCGCAGTACGTGTAAGGCGCATTGAAGCCGCCGGTGTAGGCGGCTTGTGCGGCGTTGGGAGCGCGCCAGCCGGGTCGTTCCGGGTCGTGAATGATGTTGTCCGTGGGGAAGACCGTGTAATTGAGGAGCTGGTAATCGTCGATGCCGAACGGGTTGCCGGTATGAACGCCGCGCAGCCGCCCGGTGCCGTTGTAGGGCAGCGAGTTGTCGCCCATGTAGAAGGGCCGACCGCTCGCGTCGTACACGACGTTGCCCTTGGCATCCAGGACGAGCGAGAAGTTGGCGCCGTACATCGTCCGCGCGAAGCTGTGGCCGCGCAGGGCGGACTGAAGGCCGGATTGGAGGTTTAACGGATCGTCGGGCACATCGTAGATCAGCTGGCCGAGAAACAGGGACGTGGCCAGCTCCGCCTCCATTTCGGGCCGGACCTGGGTTTCTCCTTCCTTGTTGATGCGCGCCGACATGGCGGTGGCGTCGGAGAAGTAGACGAAGGTGACGCCGACGATCGAGAACAACGTCAGCATGGCTAGCACCACCATCAGGATAACGCCCCGACGCGGTGCGGCCCGATGGGCCTGTCGTCTCATCAACATGATCGCATACCTCTTGGGCCGCTTGCGGCTTCGCAACCGGCGAGCGGGGGGCGTCAGCCCCCCGGTGAGTCACCGGGGG
>JBBQPD010000021.1:0-17712 GCA_038331535.1 Gemmatales bacterium
TCGCCCCCCCCCCCCCCCTGTCCGGGGGCGCGCGCCCCCGCCACACCCCCCCCCCCCCCCCCCCCCTCATTCTCGGCCCCCGGCTCCTGCGGATGCATACACGGAGGATTCGGTCCATGGAAAAATGGATCCTGCGGATGCCGTGGTCGAGAGCGAAGGCGACGGTGACCGGGCCGCTGCTGACCCGCGAATGGTTGGTGACCAACGGCCTCGGCGGCTACGCCTCCGGGACCGTCGCCGGAGTGGCTTCGCGTCGTTATCACGGCCTGTTGATCGCCGCTCTGCCGGCGCCGTTCGGCCGGCTGATGATGCTCAATCACCTCTCCGAGTTGCTGCGGCTGCCCGACGGCACCACCGCTTTCCTCGGCGGCGAGGAACGGGTCGGCGGCGTCCTCGATGTGCCCGGCGCGGCGCACCTGACCGAGTTTCGGCTGGAGATGGGCCTGCCGGTCTGGCGCTACGAGCTTGGCGGCTTCGTGCTGGAGAAGCGCGTCGTCCTGCCGCACGCACAGAACACCGTCCACGTTCACTATCGCCTCGTCTCCGGCGAGGGCACCGTTCGTCTCAAGCTGCGGCCCTCGCTCCACTTTCGTTCTCATGACGCGTTGGTATCCCAGGAGCACTCCGGGCCGTACACGGTCCAGGCCATCGATGGCAGATACGAAATCGGCGCCGGGCCTTCTTTGCCTCCCTTACGCCTTTACCTGTATGGTTCGCGCCCGGCGATCACGATGGAACACTCCACGCTTCCCGACATCCTCTACAGCGTGGAAGAGAGCCGCGGGTACGACAGCCGGGGTACGCTCTGGAGTCCCGGCTACTTTCGGGCCGACCTGGCGCGTGACAAGCCGATGACACTGGTCGCCTCGACCGAGCGCTGGGAAACGATCCTGACGCTGCGTCCCGAAGAAGCCTTCGCGGCCGAGATCGCGCGCCGCCAGCGCCTCGTCTCCGCCGCCCACCCGGCGGCGCAGGCCAGCCCGGCGCAGGAGCTAGTTCTGGCCGCCGACCAGTTCATCATCACGCCGGCGGGGCGCGTCGAGGACGCCGCCCGCGCCCGCGCCGCCGGCGACGAGGTGCGTACGGTCATCGCCGGCTACCACTGGTTCACCGACTGGGGTCGGGACACCATGATTAGCCTCGAAGGCTTGACGCTGACGACCGGCCGTTACAACATGGCCGGTTATATCCTGCGCACCTTCGCCAACTACATCCGCGACGGCCTCATCCCCAATCTGTTTCCCGAAGGCGGCAAGGAAGGGCTGTACCACACGGCGGACGCCACGCTCTGGTTCTTTCACGCCATCGACCGCTACCTGGCGGCCACCGGCGACCGCGCGACGCTCCGTCTCCTGCTGCCGAAATTGCAGGACATCGTCGAACACCACCTGCGCGGCACCCGCTTCGGCATCGGCGTCGATCCGGCCGACGGACTGCTCCGTCAGGGAGCGGAAGGATACCAGCTGACCTGGATGGATGCCAAGGTCGGCGACTGGGTGGTCACGCCGCGCCGCGGCAAGGCGGTCGAGATCAACGGGCTGTGGTACAACGCCCTGCGCCTGCTGGAACGCTGGCTCCGGGAAGAGCAGGGCGCCCAGGCGGCCGCGCCGATCGCTGGCCACGCCGACCAGGCGCGCCGCTCTTTCAACGAGCGCTTCTGGTACGACAAGGGCGGTTACCTCTTCGACATAATCGACGGCGAGAAGGGCGACGACGCGGCCTGCCGGCCGAATCAGCTGCTGTCGTTCTCGTTGGCGCATCCGATCCTCGATCAATCCCGCTGGAAGCCGGTGCTGGACGTCGTTTCCGCGAAATTGCTGACCCCCGTCGGGCTGCGCTCGCTGTCGCCGGACCATCCCGATTACAAGGCGAAGTACTTCGGCGACCTGCGGGCGCGCGACGCCGCCTATCATCAGGGCACGGTCTGGGCGTGGCTGATCGGCCCATTCATCGACGCCTGGTTCAAGGTCCACCCGGAGGACCATGCCGGCGCCCGCGGCTTCCTTGAAGGATTTGTAAATCATCTGCACGAATCGTGCATCGGCTCGATCAGCGAGGTGTTCGACGCGGAGCAGCCGTTCACGCCACGGGGCTGCGTGGCCCAGGCCTGGAGCGTGGCGGAAGTGTTGCGCTGCTGGGTAAAGACGGCGCCGGCTGCCGATGGCCTGAGTGCGGCGGAGAATCGGCGCGCGGCGCCTGCCACGGCAGTTGCGTGACAGGCTGTTTACTGGAGTAGGTGCCGCGCGCCGAGCGGCACCGATCCGGCTCGGCTCGCCGGACCTACTATTAAATCATTCGCCGACGGCCAGTCCGAGCTTGCGAGCACGCAGCTTATTGATCGTCAGGTTGACAGCCCCGGTCACCCTCCCTCATCAGGCACGATCGTAGCAACCTGAAGGTCAATAGCTGATAGCTATTAGCTGTCAGCTATCAGCTTTCTTCCAGGGCAGCGTCTCTGGGTCGGTACGTTCCGAACGCCCTTATGAAATAAAAATCTCGGCGAGCTACAATCAAAGCCATTGGTGTTATCGCCCGTCTCTCATCCTTTACCATCTCGTGCCCAAACTCTGTTTGGGCACGCGGTACGAGAAACTCTGTTTCCCGTACCTGCTGCGGCGAAACGGGCTTTCCCGACGCGAAACAGAGTTTCGCGAACGTGCGTGCCCAAACGGAGTTTGGGCACGAGAAGAGGCGAACTCACCGAAGTCCAGACCGTCGTCGTCGGCACGGACAACGTGAAATGAGGCTGGTCCGTGAATTTTCTCGACTTGTTGGTCCTCTCGCTGCGAACGCTGGGTAAGCACAAGCTGCGTTCCGGGCTGACGGTGCTCGGCGTGGTCATCGGCATCGCCGCCGTCACAACGATGGTGTCGCTCGGCCAGGGCGCCGGCCAGATGATCCAGAACGAGTTTCAGAACCTCGGCTCGAACGTCATCATCGTCCTGCCCGCCAGCAACCAGAGCGGCGGCGTTCGGCAGGGGACGGTGACGACGCTCACCCAGGCGGACGCCCAGGCCATCGCCGACGAGTGCCCGGCCGTGCTCGCAGCCTCGCCGTTCATTATCACCAATGGCCAGGTCATCGGCGGCAACATCAACTGGCAGCCGGACCAGATGTTCGGCGTCGGTCCGGACTATACGCGCGTGCGCAACTGGCCCCTGGCCCTGGGCGAGTTCTTCTCCGAGCGCGACATCGCCGGGGCGAACAAGGTGTGCGTGATTGGCAGCACCGTTGCCGCCCAGCTGTTCCCAAACGACGACCCGATCGGGCAGCAAGTGCGCGTGAAGAACATTCCGTTTCGCGTGATCGGCGTGCTGGTACGGAAGGGAGCAAACCTCGTCGGTCAAGACCAGGACAACATTCTGCTGATGCCGTTCACGACGGTGCGCAAGCGCTTGCAAAGCTCGGCCTTCTCCAACGTCGATCTGGTCTTCGTCTCGGCACGCAGCGATTTGCTGGCGCCCCAGGCGGAGCGGGAAATCCGTAACTTGCTGACCGAGCGGCACCGCATTCCGATCGGCGGTAAGCCGGACTTTGAGGTGCGCAACACCGCCGAACTCGCGGCGGTCTTGGGCATCATCACGGGGTCAATGACCGCGATGCTCGCAGCCATCGCGGGCATTTCGCTCGTGGTCGGCGGCGTCGGCATCATGAACATCATGCTGGTGTCCGTGACCGAGCGGACGCGCGAGATCGGCATCCGCATGGCCCTCGGCGCCCGGCCGCGCGACATCCTGCGCCAGTTCCTCGTCGAGGCGGTGGTGTTGTCGAGCATCGGCGGCGCCATCGGCATCGCCCTCGGCATCGCGGCGTCGGCCGGCATCACGGCACTGATCAACTCGATCTTGCCTACCTCGAAATGGCCGCTGGTAGTTTCCATCCCGGCGGCGCTGATCGCCCTCGTCTTCGCCGCGGCGGTCGGCATCTTCTTCGGCTACTACCCGGCCCGGCGCGCCAGCCGGCTCGACCCGATCGACGCCCTGCGCTACGATTGAGCGGGATTGTTTGCGTTTCGCGAAACCTCCGAACCTGAATGATTCACCGCAGAGGACGCAGAGGTCCGCAGAGGAAAACCAGAAAGAGACACAGACGATTCAAGCTGAGTCGCGATGTGGCGAAGGCCAATGAGGGAATGGTGCTTCGCAACCCACGGACGCCTTTCATTTCTCGTATTCCTCTGCGTTCCTCTGCGCCCTCCGCGGTGAATAATTCGGACTAACCCGAAAGCCCGGCAAAGTCGATACAAACCTTACACTCACACGGCGGCGCTGATGGCATTGATCGAGCTGCGGAATCTGAGCAAAACGTATGATCTGGGCGAGGTGAAAGTCCTGGCCTTGAAGCAGGTGTCGCTGGACATCGAGAAGGGGGAATTTGTCGCCCTGATCGGCCCTTCCGGCTCCGGGAAATCGACGCTCATGAACACCCTGGGCTGCCTGGACCGCCCCACCGAAGGCAGTTACCGCCTGGCGGGTGAGGAAGTCGCCGGCCTGAACCCGGACCAGCTGGCCAATATCCGCAATCGGCACATCGGCTTCATCTTCCAGAACTTCAACCTGCTGGCGCGGACGACGGCGCTGGAAAACGTCCTGACGCCGCTCCTGTACAACCGGTCCTGTCCGCGCGGAGACAGGAAACGACGGGCGGCCAAAATACTCGAGCGCGTCGGCCTCGGCAATCGCGTGGACCATCGGCCGAACCAGCTGTCCGGCGGCCAGCAGCAGCGCGTCGCCATCGCCCGGGCGCTGGTCAACGAACCGCCGATCCTGCTCTGCGACGAGCCGACCGGCAACCTGGACACGCGCACCAGCCGCGAGATCATGGCCTTTTTCCGCGAGTTGAACGAGCAGGAGGGTCTCACGGTCATCCTGGTGACGCACGATCTCGAAATCGCTCGCAAGGCCCGGCGAGCCCTGGTGCTGGTCGATGGCGAGGTGGCCATTGATACCACCGACATCAACGAGGCCGCCGAGACCTTGCAGCGGCGGGCGGCGCTGGACGACCTTCCGCCCTCTTCCTTGTAGCGGAGAAATTGTTTACGTTTCGTGCGACGTAAACCAAGGAGCGCACATGCTGCGGCCGCTGCTAACGGGACTGGCAGTCTTGAGCGCGTGCGGCTGCGCGCTGTCGCCGCGCGAAGCGTTCGACAACGTCATCCTGCCCGAACAGCGGTCGATCGACTATCGCGATCCCGCCCAGCTCCCGTCCGCCCATATCCCCGACAACGTGCCGCCGCGAACCGTCACCAATCCCCGGCCCGAAACGGCCGAGTGGCAACTGTCGCTCGACGACGCCCTGCGTATCGCGCTGGAAAACGCCCGCGTGATTCGCGTGCTGGCCGGAACGTCCGCGACGACTTCGGGGCAGACCATCTACGACACGGCGATCACGAACACCACCATCGATCAGGCGCAGGCGGCGTTCGACCCGGCGTTCAAGTGGAACAATCTCTGGAGCCGCACGAACACGCCGGCCGCTATTTCCGACTTTGCCGATCCCACAAGGTCGAGAATCATCAGCGATCCGACGGACGCCTACCTGAGCACGGTCGGCCTGAACAAGACGAACGTGCTCGGCGGCCAGTGGGGCTTGAGCTGGGTCGAGAACCCCACGCGCTTCACCAACACCGGCCTCGCCTTCAATCCCTTGAACCCCGGCGGCGGCTTCCCGCTCAACCCGCAGAATCCGAGCAACGTGACGCTCAGCTACACGCAGCCGTTCCTTCAGGGAGCGGGCTACCTGGTCAACACGGCCCCGATCGTCATCGCCCGACTGAATACCGAGCAGTCGTACTTCCAGTACAAGGACGGTGTGCAGGAGCTGGTTCGCGGCGTGATCGAGGCTTACTGGAATCTGGTGCAAGCGCGCACCGACGCCTGGGCCAGGGGAATACAGGTCGAGCAGTCCAAGGAGGCTTACGAACGCGAACAGGCCCGTCTGAAAACCAGACTGGGTGACGCGGCGACCGTGGCTCAGGCGCGCGTTACCTTCAACCAGTTCCGGGCGAACCAGATCGCGGCCGCGGCGACCGTCCTGACGCGCGAAGGGGCGCTGCGCAATATCCTCGGCCTGCCGCCGACCGATGATCGGCGCATCGTGCCGGTGTCGGTGCCGACGAGCCGGCGATTGGAGACCGACTGGAACGCGGTCGTGAAACTGGCCGAGCAGCGCCGCCCGGACGTCGTCGAATTGAAGCTCATCCGCGAAGCCGACAAGCTTCGGCTCTTGCAGGCGGAAAACCAGGCGCTGCCGCAGCTCAACGGCGTCGCGTCTTACCGCTGGAACGGATTGAGCGGCACCATGCCCAACGGCGAGTCGTTGAGTACGTCGCCGGGGCAATTCACGGACTGGTCGGTGGGTGTGAACTTCTCGGTGCCTTTGGGTCTGCGCGCGGAGCGGGCCAGGGTGCGGCAGCAAAAGCTCGTCCTGCTGCGCGACCAGGCCAACCTGGATCAGAGTCTGCACGCGGCGGTTCACGACCTGGCGAGCACCGTCCGCGAGCTGGACAGCGCCTACGATCAGTACCTGGCGTTCAAGGAAACGCGCGCGGCGGCGGACCTCAACGTGAAAGTCCAGAACGAGCAGTTTCGTGCTGGCCGGACCATCTACCTGAGCGTGTTACAAGCGCTCAACGACTGGGGCACCGCGGTTTCGTCGGAGGCGCAGCAGCTGCTGAACTATAACGTCGCCCTGGCAACCCTCGAACGGCAGACAGGGACGATCCTGGAGACGCACGGGCTGGTGTTCGCCGAGGAGCGCTTCCGTTCCGCCGGCCCGCTGCCGCTGCCCCATTGCGACGTCATGTACCCCTCCGCGCTGATCCCGGCCGGCGCGCCGGAGCGCTATCCTAGCTCGGGCGAGCCGTCCGAGAATACCTTCGATCTGAAAAACCCGGCCTCTCGTGAAACGAAGCCGCCGGACAAGTTGCCGCCGCCCCTGCCTGGGAAGGTGCCGTAATGGAAGCGAGCGGAGGCAGGAATAACTTCGTCATGCAGCGACGTTCCGCCGAGTTCTGGCTGAGAGCGGACAGCTATTAGCTGTCCGCTCTCAGCCAGACTGGATTTGAGCGGTGGCGAACTCGTTGCGGCTTGGACGACGTATAAGAATGCGAGGACCGGTGAGCCGCCTATGAAGGACTATTTTCATCTATTGATCGTGGCCTGTCCGTTGGCCGTGGCCGGCTGCGGGAACACGCCGACGACTTCCGCAGCGAAACCGGAGACGCGGAGCGAACGGGAGCAGCCCGCCCCGGCGGCGCAACCCGTGCAGCCTGAAAAGAGCACTCCGCCGGAGACGCAAGTTCCGCCGAGACCGAGCAAGTCCCGTCCGTCCGATGAGATGGAGCGTGCCCTGGCGCGGGCGAAGGCCGAAGGGAAAATGGTAGTCGTCGAAATCTCCGCGAGCTGGTGCCCGCCGTGCATGCAGATGAAGCGCGACACGTTCGCCAATGCGCAGGTACAGGCCCGGCTCGCGCAGTTCGTGACGCTGTTCGTGGACGCGGACGACGATGCTGACTTCAATCAACGGCTCGGTGTGCGCGGCATTCCGGCGTTCGTTGTCGTGCGGCCGGATCGCGCCATCATCAAGTCGGGATCGGGCTACATGGGACCGAAAGATTTCTTACACTGGTTGGACGGAGCGAGGTAAGGGAAGGGGCGCCGCGATTGGAAGCTGAGGATTCGCTATGCCGTCCGCTTCGCTGCTGCACTGGCAGACCGATCGGATGCCCCGGCTGGCCGCCGTGGACGCACACTGTGTTGCCACGGCAGTGCTAGCCTCTCCCGACCCAGTCCTCGCCGAGGAAAGCCTGCGCGCCTATGTAATGCTCCTCAGCGGCCACTTCCAGGGCTTCTGCCGGGATCTCTACACGGAATGCGCGCAAGTCTGCGCCGCCGCGGTTCCAATTAGCCTCTTTGCCACCGTTCAGACACAGTTCGTCACCGCACTGAGGCTTGACAGCAGCAACCCAAATGTCGAGACCCTTCGGAGGGACTTCGAGCGCTTCGCCATCACGCTCAACTTTGACGCGGAGCCTGCGAACGCTCTCCGGGTGACCCACCTCGGACACTTGAACAGGTGGCGGAACACTGTGGCGCACCAGGCAGCGAACGCCCCGGCTGGCGTTCCTCCTCTGACTCTCGCAGCGGTGCAAGGCTGGAGGGTTTCGTGCGCTGATCTGGCGACGTGGCTGGACGGTATCATGTATAATGAACTACAACGAATTCTCGGCACTGTACCCTGGTGATGCTAACGGCGGAGTGATAAGCAATGACCACGAACAACGTCACTCCTTCCCTAAAGGTGGGAGATTTGGTGCGGGTTCTGAACTCCGGCATTGACCGCGCAAAGATTGTTGAGTTACGCGGCCCATTGGCACCCGGCGGTAAGATGGTTTACCGCCTTCGTGTGCGCGGCAAGCCAATACCCTCTTATACCGAAGTGCGCGAAGACCAACTGGAACTCATTCAAACAAGCGTGTGAAAGTAATCCCACTTGAAGGAGTTACAGGTGGATGAAACTCCGAAGAATCTGCCTCCCGAACCGACCAAAGAACAGTTGAAAGCAGCCTTCAAAGCCTTCAAGAAGCGGCTGAAGCTGACGCGCCTCGACGCCGAGTCGAAGATCGCCAAGAACCCGCTGACGAGCGGCAAGGGATCGGGGATCATCGCCATCAACCCGCCCTACGAGTTCCCGCCGGAAGTGTGGGACGAGCTGGTCAAGCAGGGAAAGCTCAAGCGCGCGGGCGGGGGCACCTATCAGCTCGTGGAAGAGTAATCGTGCTTGCGTTTCGCGAAACGTAAACGGAACTCACTTTCCCACGACCTCGACGACGCGAAACCCGCGATATTCCGGCGCCGCCTGACTGGTGCGCTGCTTGGCGTCGGCCGGCGTGTCGGCGCTGCCGCCCGCCAGCCTGCCTTTGCCGTCCTTCGTCTGCACCCATTCCGCGACATTACCGCCGAGGTCGAAGAACTGCTCGTCCGTTCCTCCGGCGCGGCCGGCGCCGACCGCGCGCAGCAGCGGCGCCTTGCCGCCGAGCTTCGCCGCCTGCTCGCGCAGCCGGACCGCGTCTTCAGGGTTCACCGCGTAGCCGGCCCAGTGGTCGAGCGTGTTCTCGCCCGCCTCGGATTTGTCGTACAACTCCTCCGCTTCCTCCGCGTTCGGCAGCCGGTACGTCCGGCCCGTCGCGGCACTGAGCCACTTGCAGTACGCCTGCGCTTGCTCCAGCGTGACGCCGGCGACGGGATAATTCTCCTGGTCTGGCTCGATCGCCAACGTTTTGTCGAACGGAACGTATTGCGCGCGCGTCACCTCGAATCGGCCCACGCGCACCTTGCCGAACGGCGCCGTCTCCGGCACCAGGACGCCCTTTTCCTCGACGCCGTAGCGGTCGCCGACGCGCTTTGCCTGCTTCAGTTTCAGCGCTTTCGCCAGCGGCGAATCGGTCTTCAGCGACTCATTGTCGTCCGATGCCTTGTTGAATAGATGCCTGTCGAACCAGGCCAGCTCCTCCTCCAGCTTGCGGCGCTGGAAAGAAAGCTTCTTCAGAGAGTGCTTTTCTCCGGGAAACATCACGAGGCGCACGTCGGCCTTGCTCGTCTGCTGGAGGGCGCGGAACTGCGTCCAGGCGTGGTGGGCCGGCACGACGCGGTCGGCGTCGCCCTGGAAGAGGAGCACCGGTGTTCGCACCTTGTGGAAGTCGTAGAGCGGGGCCAGCTTCAGATAGAGCTGCGGGTCTTCGAGCGGCGATTTGCCGAAGTAGTAGCGGTCGAAAGAGTCGCCGAACTCGCACGCGCCCCAGTCGGCGACCCATTCGGAACCTCCCGCGCCGGCCGCCGCCGCCTTGTAGCGCGGGTTGCGGGCGATCAGGGCCATCGTCAGGATGGCGCCGTTCGACCAGCCGAGGGTGCCGAGTTTCGCGGGATCGACGAGGCCGCGGCGGATGAGATCATCGACGCCGGTGTCGATGTCCTTGAGCGGCAGGTCGTAGTATTTGCCGTCGGCGATGGACTCGGCGAAGGCCAGGCCGTAGTTCGAGCTGCCGTGGTAGTTCGGCCGCAGCACGAACGCGCCGCGCTGACAGTAGAGGTTGGGGGCATAGGCCCAGGACTCCTCCCAGCTATCGAAGTTCGCGCCGAACGGGCCGCCGTGGATCATCAGGACGAGCGGATATTTCTGCCCGTCCTTGTATGTAGTCCAGCGGGTAGTAGAGGACGCCCTCCACCTGCTCGTCGAGGGCGCCCTGCCAGCGCACGACCTCGGCCCGGCCGTGCGGCCGCTTGTCCCACGCTTCGTTCAGCTTCGCGATCGGTTTCGCCCTGGTCAGGCGCGCCCCGTCGAGGCGGCACCGGTACCACTGCGGCGGCGCCGAGGCCGACGAGCGGGCGAAGAGGACCGTCTTGCCGTCGGCGGACGCCGCCAGGCCGTGCAGGTCTGTGCCGTCCAGCCATTCGCGCTTCCAGCCTTCTGCTGAGCGCGTGAAGCGCGCCGCCTTGTTGCGAGCGCCGTCGGCCAGCAGGGCGAGGAAGCCGTCCGCCGTCGGCACGAAACCCGGCGCGTTGCCGTTCTCCTCCTGCGTCGTCAGGCCGCGCTCCCAATCGAGGTTGATGACGGTACGCTGCTTCTCGGCCACGTCGTAGAAATGCAGCCGGGCGACGTTCGCTTCGAGATAGAGCGGATGATTGCTGAAGGCGCTGACGAAGTAGAAGCCGCGGCTATCGTGCGTCCAGCGCACGCCGTTCACGTTGAGCTTTTTATCGTCGGCGAACAGCTGTTGAGCCGTGCCGGCCGCGAGGTCGTGCAGGAACACGACGGGCTTGATCTTGTTGTCGTAGGTGTGGCGCAGGCTGCGCGCGTGGACGGCGACGGCCCATTTGGCGTCCGGGGAAACGGCCAGCTGCTCGATCCAGTCGCGGTTGTCCGTCAGGCGCGTGACCTTCTTCGATTTGATCTCGACGCGAAACAGCCGGGTCGCCGGCTCATTCTTCTCGTCCTCGACGACGACGGTCGTATCTTTTTTCTCGTCTTTCAGGGCGTTTTCGCGATAGGTGGCCTCCTCCCTGGCCACAAACAGGATGGCGTCGTTGCCGGACCAATCGAAGGAATCGACGCCGCGCGGGTGGTCGCTGAGGTGCCACGGTTCGCCGCCGAACGGGTCGAGGAGCCAGAGTTGCGTCTTCGGATCGTCCTCGTCCTTGACCTCCCCCTTGGTCTTCGGCAGAGGCCGGGACGTGAGGAAGGCGATACGCTTGCCGTCCGGCGACCACTTCGGCGCGGTGCAGCTGATCGTGCCGCGCGTCAGCTCAAGGTCGCCGCCGTCCTGGAGGTCGGTGCGCATAAGGTTGGCGACGCGCTCGCCCTTCTCCTTGTCGCCGACGCTCTTGACCCAGACAGCCCAGCGGCCGTTCGGCGCGACCTGGAAGCCCTGCGCCGATTCGGCGTACACAACGTCCTCGACGGTCCACTTGTCTTTCGTCAGCGCGAGCGGCGGCTCGGCGCGTGCGGTGGAAAAGAAGACAAAGGAGATCGCCAAAAGGATAGAACGGCGCATGGCGTAAGGCTCCGTGGAAATGGCACGACGGCAGCAAACTTGTTCTAGGCTCTTCTTTGGCTGAAAGCTGACAGCTATTAGCTGATAGCTGTCAGCCGATCCTTGAGGGAGGAAGAACCGCCCCGCACTTCTCCAATATCGTGCATTTTCTTAGCGTTTTTTCGCGATCTCCGCCCGCGCCTTGGCGATCACCTCGGCCAGCTTCACGGACGCGCCGCCACGCCGTTTGCTCTCGTCGGCCGCTTCCATGAAGGCGAACATCTCCAGCGTCTCCTCGGCGCTGACCGGCGGGTTGCCGCCGCGAAAGAACTTGACGATCTCCGTTAGCAGCGGGTCGTAACTGTGGGCGATCTTTTGCGACTCGATCGATTTGCTGCCGAAGACCATCATGCCGTAATCGCTCTTGCCCGCGCGCAGGCCGCGGAAGGTGGCGACTCGGCCGTCTTTCCAAACGCCCGTCACCACATCCGTGTCCTTCGTCTGCACGCGCGACACCGATTCGCAGCCGGTGCCCATGAGCGTGTACAGCACCTCGACGCCGTGGATGCCGTACCAGAACAGGTCGGGATGGTGCGGCTCCAGCGAACAGGGTCCGTAGGTCACGCAACCGAGCAGGTCGCCGAGCTTGTCGTTCTTCTTCATGGCGGTTACGTCGGCGACGAAACGCAGCGACGACGCGGAAAAGACGGGGACTTTGTATTCCTTCGCCAGGTCGTAAATCTGCATGGCGTCCGCCAGCGAGCCGGCCACCGGCTTGTCGATGAAGACCGGCTTGCCGGCTTTGAGGACGGGCCGGACTTGCTCCAGGTGCGGCCGGCCGTCCACGCTCTCCAGCAGGATCACATCGACCTTCGGCAGCAGCGCGTCGATGCTCTCGACGATCTCGACGCCGTACTTTTCCTTCAGGTCGTTCGTGTAACCCTTGACGCGGCTGCGACTCGACTCGACGTCCTCGCTGCCGCCGGGAAAGGCGGCGACGACGCGCACGCCGGCCAGCTCGGGCCGGACCTTGGGGCCGTTCAGAATGCTGGTGAAGACGGTGACGTGCGAGGTGTCGAGGCCGATGATCCCGACCCGGAGCGGCTTCGGTTCGTCGGCGTTGGCGGTCAGGCCCAGCGTCAGCCCGGCGGCGACGGCGAGAAGGAACCAGTTCATGAGAAGGACCTCGGGTGGCAAGCAGGCGACGGCGGGTATCATACCAGCCGGCGTGTCCGCGGCCTACCACCTGACGGCCCTTTTCATCAATTGTTCGTGATGGAGGCCGCCTTCGTGGCCGTTTTCGGCGCTTTGTCCGGTAGGATAGTCTTGATCTCGGTCTGGGTTTGCCGCAGGATCTGGCCGAGGAGTGTGTCTCGGCCGACGACGGCGATCAGCATGTTCAGGATGCGGCCCACCCAGCGGGCGTGGGCGACGTTGCAGAGCGAGGATTTTTGGGAAGAGGGATTTGCCCTGGCCATGTCGGAACCTCCTTGTTCCTGGGGAATGGGAGATACTAGCCGGACGGCGAAAACGGGGCAAGATCAATTGCCGCTTGCGGGCTCGGCGGCGCACGACCGCTAAGCCGCTAGCGGCAAATCCTACGAAGGACGCCGCATGTATCCGCATCGCATTCGGCTGCGCGGTCCCTGGGAATGCGAACCGCTGCGCCGCGATGATTCCGACGGCCCTCTTCCGACACCCCGCCGAGTGACAATTCCGTGTCGCTGGTCCGAGGCAGGCATCGTCGAGTTCACCGGGCGCATTCGCTTCCGCCGCCGCTTCGGCTATCCGGGAAATATCGACGCCGACGAGCGCGTCTGGCTCACCTGCGTCGGCCTGGCGGACCACGCCGACGTTCGCCTCAACGAGACGCTGCTCGCGGAACGGCAGACGGCGCCGTTCGAGTTCGAGGTGACCGCCCTGCTAAAACCGCGCAACGAATTGATCCTCGAAGTTGAAGGCCGGGCCGAAGCGGGCGGCGTCTGGGGCGAGGTGGCCCTCGAAGTCCGCTGTGCGGCCTACTTGCGCGGCGTCCACCTTCGCCCGGTCGGCGACGCCGTCGAGGTGACAGGAGAAGTGGTCGGCGTTTCCGAAAGGCCGCTGGAACTGTACGTTTTACTGGATCATCGCCAGGCCGGTTACGAGACCGTGGCACCGACGCCGGAAGGGCGCGCTTTTCGGCTCCTGGCCAGGAGTTCGGAGGCGAACGAACGACCTCAGTCCGTTCAAGTCGATCTGGTGAACGGTGCGACCGTCTGGTACAGAGGAATATGGGCCATTTCCGATACTGCCGAGGCGGGCGCCCCGCCGTGAAGGACGAGCATGGAAATCCAGTCGCTGAAATTGATCGTGACCGAGGCCGACGCCAACCTCCTGCTGGCCGAGTTCGCGCCGAAAGACCTGGATGTCAAAAACCTGAATATCCACTTCACCCCTGAGGGCGTGCAGGTAACCGGCGACACGCAAGCGCTGCTCTTCAAAGTCTCGTTCCAGACGTTGTGGGAAGTGTCCGTGATCGACGAAAAGGTCGCGCTGCGGCTGGCTTCGATGAAAGTGGCCGGCATCCCGGCGGGGAAGTTGCGCGGCGTGGTATTCAAGGTGCTGCGCGACGCCGTGGCCGGGAAGACTGGCATCACGGTCGGCGACGAACGCGTGGACGTCGACGTCAACGGAATCCTGCGCACGCGGGAAGTGCCGCTAAAGATACGCCTGACGGCGATTCGCTGTGAAGCGGGCAGTGTCGTTGTTGAGGCATAACGATGAAGATAGCCCCCGGCTTGCCGGGGGCTATCGGAAACACTACTTCTTGTCGTCCTTTCGTCCCTCTTCCCCCAACGCATTCTCAAGGGCCCGGATCGTCTCGGCCACGCCGTCGAGATTCGGGTTGATGCGCACGGCGGCGCGGAACGCCTTGAGCGCCGCCTTGTTCTTGCGCAACTGCAAGTAACACTGGCCCAGGCCGGCCAGCGCGCCGAAGTGATGCGGATTCAACTTCAGCACTTTCTCGCAGTCGGCGGCGGAGTACTCGAAGTCCTTGAGGCGGAACGACAGGATCGCCCGCTGATTGTAGGCCTCGGCGAAGTTCGGCGACCGCTCGATGAGCTTGCTCAGTCCGGCCCGCGCTTTCCGGCGGTCGCGCGTCCGCGCCAGGCGCTGCAATTCGCGCTCGCTCTCGTCGCCGTCCGCTCGAAACCAGATCAAACAGAGGGCGTCGGCGGCCAGCTCACGGACCTCGTCGTCGTTGTCGCGCAGGCGGACGGCGAGGGGAGCGCTGGAGGCCATCGTGCCGGACTGGCTCAGGGCGAACGCGGCGGCGCGGCGTACGGCGGCGGCGGCGTTGACGAGGAGGCGCAGCAGCGTCCCTTCCTGATAGCGCTCGGCGACGCGCTTGCGAAACACTTCGCCGGAAGCGCGGAGGCGAACGCGCCATTCCTTGGGGCTTTCTCCCAACCGACGTTCGGGAAGGTGTTGGAAATAATCGACGACCAGGGCTAGATTCACGGCAGTACCTCGTGGCTGCGGACAGGGATCGGGTTTATGCCACCACGAACGATGCCACCGCCGGACCCTAAGCGGGCCGGGTCTTCCCCGTGCAGCCTTGCCTGGAGTGAGCCATCCATGTCGCTCCAGCCTGTTTCTGCCGCGTTTTCGTTCCTTCGCTCGGGACGACCCTCACGACGAGACGCGCTCGTCGCGACGACTGTAACGGGAGTGTATGGTTTGCGAATGCGAGGGGAAAGGGAACCGACGAGTGATGAGGACAGACTCACATATCACATATCGGCCCATACAAGTCCGGCCGCCGATGCGCCATTCGATCCAGCTCGTACTTCCCCGGAATCTTTACCAGGTGCTTGTTTCGTGCCACCGCCGGGTCGATCTCGGCGACGATAATCTCTTCACCGTATTCGCCGCCGGTCGCTAGCAGGTCGGCGTTCGGAGCGACGAGGCGGCTCTGGCCGATGAAGCGGAAGCCGCGCTCCTCGCCGACGCGATTCACCGCAGCGTAGTAGACGTGATTTTCCAGCGCGCGCGCCTGCACCAGGTGGCAGACCGTTGATAGGGCGCCGGTCGGCCAGTTGGTCGGCAGGATCACGAGGTCGGCGCCGAGCAGCATCAGCACGCGCGACGCCTCGGGGAAGCTGCCGTCGTAGCAGATCGTCATGCCGACCTTGAGGCCGCCGAGGTCGTGGACCGCGAAGGGACGATCGCCCGGCGTCGTGAAGCGATCCACGCCCAGGAACGGCAGATGGGCCTTGCGATAGCCGGCGACGAAACCGTCCGGACCGATCAGGGCACAGGCGTTAAAGACGCGCCCCGGTCCGGCCGCTTCGAGCATGCCGACGGCGGCGAAGACGTTGAGACGACGACAGTCCTCCGCGAGCGCCGCCGTCGTGGGTCCGGGCAGCGGCTCGGCGTAGGGTTCGGCCTCGGCCAGGCTCTCGAAACCGTAGCCGGTCAGCACGCATTCGGGGAAGATGATAAGACGTGCCCCGCGCTGCGCGGCTTCATCGAGGCGGGCGCGGATTGCGGCGAGGTTGGCGGCCTTATCGCCGAGCCGGCAGTCCATCTGCACGCCGGCGATCTTCCAGGTAGACATGGTGCATCTCCCGCCCGCGGCTGTCGAAACAGCCTCTTATTACGGATGCGGCGCGGGAGATGCAACGGTTTACGTTTCGCGAAACACCTCAAATCGAATAATCCGGCACAAACACGCGCACGCGCTTCGGCGCGACGTGGACCGTGTCGCCGAGCCGGCAGGCCAGCTCGGCCCAGCGCTCCGGTCCGACTTCGACGTGAATCGCCGCGCCGGTGTCGAGCGCCTCCAGGGCCACGCGCGTCACCGCGCCCGCCGGATGAACGTGAACGACGCGCGCCGCCAGACTCGAACCGTTCTCCGCGGCTCGCACGATGTCCAGCTCGTGCGACCGGACGTAGACCGACGGCTGGCTCTCTTCCGCGAGCGTGTTGCCGCGCACGCCGGTCAGCGTCGTCACGCCGTCCTGGACGCGCCCGGCGAAGACGTTGACGTTGCCGAGGAAGTCCATCACGAAAGCGTTGGCAGGATGCTCGAACACCTCGCCGGGTGAGCCGGCCTGTTCGATGTGGCCGCCGCGCAGGATCACGATGCGGTCGGCGACGGCGAACGCCTCTTCCTGGTCGTGCGTCACGAAGATGCTGGTCACCCCGATTTCGTCGTGCAGTCGCCGCAGCCACTGGCGCAGCTCGGTCCGCACCTTGGCGTCGAGGGCGCCGAACGGCTCGTCGAGCAGCAGCACCTTCGGCTCGGCGGCGAGGGCGCGGGCCAGGGCGATGCGCTGCCGTTGCCCGCCGGATAGCTGCGCCGGGTAGCGCCGCGCCAGCCCCTCCAGCCGGATAAGGTGCAACAGTTCGGTCACGCACGCCTTCACCTGGGCTTCGGGCCGCTTGCGGACGCGCAGGGCGAAGGCGATGTTCTCGAAGACGTCCATATGGCGGAACAGGGCGTAATGCTGGAAGACGAAGCCGACGTTGCGCTCGCTGGCCGGTCGGTTGGTCATCTCCTCTTCGCGGTAATGGACGGCGCCGGCGTCCGGCTCCTCCAGCCCGTCTCCTCCAGCACCGGCAACAACTCGCGGGCCACGAACGGAAACGTCACGAACGCCGTCACCAGGATCAGCCCCGGAGTGGCGAACAACACCTTGAAGCCGGGGTCGCGCGGGTATTGTTGCAGGATCAACCAGCCCACCAACGCGCCTGTTGCCGCGGCAGCCAGCGTCGCCAGGCGCACGCGCCGCGGCCCCCTCACCCTACCCTCTCCCCCTCAGGGGGAGAGGGTAGGGTGAGGGGGGAACACGATGCGGGCGATCACCCAGCAGGCCCAAACGGCAACCAGCACGCCGAGGAAGACGACAGTCGCCAGGCCGTGTCGTCGCATTCACCAGCCGAGCGGGCCGCGAGCGCCGAACAGCAGCACGAACACGAGTCCGGCGACAACCGGCGACACGGCAAACGGCAGGTCGATCAGCGACAACAGGATCGACCGGCCGGGGAAGCGCGCCAGCGCCCACGCCGCCGCCACGCCGAAGACGACGTTCAGCGCCACCGCTGTCGGCGCCACGATCCGCGTCAGCAAGATGGCGTGTCGCGTGTTCGGTTTGCCGAACAGCGCGTCGAAGTAGGCGGCGACGCCCTTGCCAAAT